>JACQFK010000182.1 GCA_016200125.1 Planctomycetota bacterium | reverse complement strand
GCAGTGCGACCCGGCCATATACCTGGGCGAATTTGCTTGCAAACGCTTCGCGAAACGGTGAAGCAAGCGAAGCAAGTCGCTGCTTGGGATCGAAAGTCTTGAAGCGGTCGGCCTTGGCCTTCGTGATAGGACACACCCAATGCGGATATGCGACCGAGTCAGGAAAGTGAGGTGGATAGGCCGGCAGAAAGAACGCTCCTCCCGGTAGATTCTGATTCTCTAGTTTCGTAGAATCCTTCGCCGCGTCCTTCAGTTGCTTGTAGTTTTGAAGCTCAGTTAGGGGGATTACGGGAGAGTACAGGATGAGTTGGTAGGCGTAGCTTTCCGTCTCCCCGAGATAGAGGTTCCGCTTGCCTTCCTCGTGGATATCGCAGGTCTGGCTGACGAGAATGATTTTGAATCTACGCGCACGCACGATCAGAAGCTCTTCCTCTCGCCAGCCGCCTGGGAGTTCAGCCTCGCTGTATGTGGCACCGTCTTCGCCGCCTTCTCGCAGAAAGCGAAACTCAGTGGAAGGGAGGAAGAAGCAGGGAAAGTCATCGAAGATGTCGCCTTGGTAGATCCGGCCGGGATCGAGGTCGTTGTCCGGAACGTAGTACATCGCGCCGGCCGCGCTGCTCCCTCGCGCCTAGTACTCCTCCAGGTCAACGCTAACCGGCCCCATGATGACACGGCCGACAGCGAGAGCGCGCAGGGCCTCGGCGGTCAACTTGATGCGTTTTGGAACGGCGATCCTCGGTGCACCAAGCGTGAACCCAAGGATCGGGACAAAAGCTATCTCGTCGTACTCATCTTCGACCAGCGCAACGTATGGACTCTCTGCCCAAAAAGCGTGGCGACGGGATCGCAGGAACTCTTCTTCTACACTTGCGAACGGCAGCATGGTCGCGACACTCCATGCGCGAACGAGGGAGCGCCTCTTTCGGGGTGTTTCGGGCCTTTCTACTGGATGAACATCCCGAGTCAGGGTTGCGCCCGATTCGGCCTCATCGGGAGCGGCTGGAGCGAAATCAAGTGTTGATGTCTTATGGTTTCTCACTCAGTATCCCCCATTGTCGATGGGCTGCGGGCGAAGTGAGATCAGTGAACCCGTTGACGATCTGTTCGTGCGCGATCCCAAACCATCGCTTCATGTCGGACCAGTCTGGCGCGGCAGGGCCGCGGGCGGTGAACTCAAGCACGAGGATCTCCTTGTCGTCGTGTTGCCTCCGTCCATGATCGACCTTCAGATGGAGGACACCGCTATTCTCCGGAAGAGGAAAGCGCAGCCGCATCGCGAGGCCTAGCGGCGGTGGAAGAAAACGTAACGAGCGAGCTGCGCTCCATGAGAACAGAGGCATGAAGGATTCGATCCCCGCTGGGAATCCGGCTTCCATAGCTACAATATGATTGATGTAGGTCAACTCGTACTGATTCGCCATCGGCGTCCCCAGGCCGCGATCTCGGGCGAACCGCAGGAACAGGTCCCATCCTGTCAGGAATCTCTTGTAAGCCGCGCCGAATCTCGGATACTCATCCTCCGCTCTCATCCTCCGCCAGTTTGCCAAGAACCGTGACGGTTGCAGTTGGAGGAGAAAATTGCCGCTGGCGTCGATGTAGAAGACTCTTCGAAGCGGCGGGACCTCAAGGGTTTCCGGTATCGTCGGGACCTTGCGGTTCTCAAACAAATCGGCGATGGGCATGCGGTCTTCAGTGTTCGGGTACTCGCCCTTGACCAGTTCTCGGAACTCGCCGTAGTGGAGACGTGAATGAAACCAGGACGGCCTCGACGTCCTTCTGCGTCGCTCCAGAGCTTTCCTGAGGTCCCATGGAAGGTCAGCCTAGCCGTAGCCGACTTGACATGTCAACGTCTCATGGAGAGCGAGGGCTTGGGGGTTATCTCGCGCGGATTGGTCGCATTGCGCGGTCATGCCGAGAGGATAGGCGACAAGAGGCCTTCTCGGCACGGGCCCGCGAGCCGGTGCCGCGCGCGGATGGGCCCGCCCGGCCCCGGAAGCGCGCTCACATGGCCACCCGGCCCGCCGTCGCCTGGTTCGAGGTGCACGCCGAGAACTACATGGCCGCGGGGCCGGCGCTGGCGCTGGCGCCGCCGCCGCGGCGGGGTTCGGGAGACCGGAACGGATCAGGCGCTGCGCGGAGTCTTCTGGCTCAGGTAGGTCTTCGTGCCCTCGGGGACCGACGTGAAGCCGACGCGCACGGACGGGCCCGCGCCGTCGAGCACCTTCGCGTACAGGTCGAACGGTCCCCCGGGCCCCGACGGGTCGAGCGAGATCTTCACGTTGACGTGCGCCGCCACGGGGGCGTCGAGCAGGAGGTCGGCGGTCGAGGCGGCCAGCCGGACCAGCCTCCCCGCGATCGCCGTGGAGGAGACCACCTTCCCGTCGATCGGGAAGCACGCGACGGCGAGCGGCGGCTCCACCGGGGCCAGGCGCTCCTCACTCCGCTCCGGGAGAAAGAGCTGGTACTCGCCGCCGAGCCCGCTCACGTCGTAGAGCGTGAACGGGCGGTCGAGCCCCTTGAACTCGGCGGTCACGGTGCCGCACACGCGCGCGAGCGCGCGCACGCGCTCGTGGGTCTCGGCGCTCAGCAGCACCTGGCCGCCGACCGTGTGGGACTCGATCCGGTACGCCATGTTGATCGCGCTGCCCACCGCCCCGTACTTGGTGCGCTGCTCCGACCCGATGTTGCCGACGATGACCTCGCCGGTGTTGATGCCCACGCCCATCGCCAGCTCGGGGAGCCCCCGCTCGCGCTGCTCGGCGTTGAGCTCCTGCAGGGTCATCTGCATCTCCAGGCCGCAGGCCACGGCGCGCTCCGGGTCGTCGCCGGCGGCGAGCGGCGCCCCGAAGAAGGCGAGGATGCCGTCGCCCTGGATCTCGTCGATCGTGCCCCGGTGGCGGCGGATGACGGGCACCATGCGCTCCAGGTAGCGGTTGAGGATCTCCAGCATCGCCGCCGGCGGAAGCGTCGCCGCCAGCGCCGTGAACCCGCGGAGGTCCGTCACCAGGATGGTCACCATCCGCGCCTCGCCGCCGAGCCGCAGCCCGTCGGGCGACCCGAGCAGCTCGTCCACGACCTCCTTCGTCACGTAGCGGCCGAAGGTGTCCCGGATGAAGTCGCGCTGGCGCAGCCCTTCCAGCATGCCGCCGAACGTCTCCGACAGCCTGCCCACCTCGTCCCGGCTCCGCGGCGGCCGCAGCGTGACGGCGAGGTTTCCCGCGGCCACCTCGCCCGCCGCCACCGTGAGCTCCCGCAGCGGGCGCAGCATCCGGATCGAGATGAGAGCGAAGAGGACGAGCCCCGTCACCAGCAGCCCGGCGCTCAGCGCGACGACCTTCAGCGTCTTGGCCCGCACCGCCGCCGCCACCGGGTTCGCGAACTTGTTGAGCATGAGGATCGCCACCACGCGGCCGTTCAGCTTGAGCGGGGTGTTGATCTGCACGAACTGGTCGTATTCGGTGTCGCCGACCTTCCCGCCGAAGAGCTGGCTGTGCATCATCTCCCCGGCCAGCCACGTGTCGTTGGTGGCCTTGTAGGTGGCGGGAAAGAGGCGGTGGATCCCGGCCGGCTCCCGGACCTCGAAGCCGTCGTGGCCGGCGGCCAGGTACGTGTAGGTCCCGTCGTCCTCCCGGCGCATCACGATGGCGTTGTCGACGCCGAACTCCCGCTCGATCCGGCGGAGCGTCTCGAGCACGGACCGGTAGGCCGCGGTCTTCTTGTCCTCGGGGCGCTGCAGCCGGGTGACGGCGCGCACGTCGACCCAGGTGGCGCCCCGCTGGGCGAAGAACTCGAGCTGCGAGGCGAGGTTCTGGATCTCGTACTCGCGGCTGTCCTGGTAGTAGCGGAGCGCCAGCGGCACCACCGCCACCAGCAGGATCAGCACGAACAGCAGGATGTTCTTCGCGACGACCGACCGCAGGAAGAAGACGCGGTCGGACGCCCGGCTCGTCATGGCCACCCCGCCGCCGGCCCGATGGCGGCTACTTCGTGCTGGAGCAGGGATTCTTCGCGGCGCCGGCGCTCTTGGCCGCGCACGGGTTCTTCGGCCTCGCCGCCTCGCCCTTCTTCTTCGGCGCCTTCTTGACCGCGCAGGGATTCTTCGACTCCCTGGCGGCGCACGGGTTCTTCGGCGCGCAGGGGTTCGCGCCCGTCGCGAACACGCCGGCCGGGGCGCCGAGCGAGAGGAGGGCGACGACCGAGATGAGGCCAATCAGGTGTCTGGACATCCGCTCGCCTCCTTGGATGGACGGGTACCCTAACAATACGACAAAACGACCCGGGAAGGAGATTCGCGCCCCGCCGGCCCCGGGCGCCCGCATCGATCCCGGGGCCTCCGGTGTCCAAGAAGCCGAGGAGACGAGCGGAGTTCATCGTGAAGGTCCCGCGCGCGCGAGGATTTCCCCGCCGCGGGAATGTTCCCGGTCGGAGTCGGGTTCCTCCTTCAGAGGTGTTGGATGATGGGCCAGTCACTGGGCGTGCTCGTGTCGTTCACCGCGGGGCTCTTCTCGTTCCTCTCCCCCTGCGTGCTGCCGCTGTTCCCCTCCTACCTGTCGTTCATCACCGGCATGTCGGTGAACGCGCTCACCCACGAGGTGACCACCGAGACGCGGCGGCGCATCGTGCTGCACTCGCTCACCTTC
>JACQFK010000189.1 GCA_016200125.1 Planctomycetota bacterium | reverse complement strand
CTGGGCCTGCGCGCGGCGGTCGAAGTCGTCGTGGTCGAGGTCCTGGATCAGGGCCGAGACCCGGGCCCGGGTGGCCTCGTCGGCCGCCGCGGCCGGGGGCAGCGGCTCCGCCGGACAGCCGCAGTCCCGGAGGCGCCGGCCCCAGGAACCGTCCGCCGCCTGGTGCCGCGCGAGATAGCGCAGGCCCAGGCTGACCCCGTCTTCGCCCTGCTGGGCGCAGCAGGCCAGGATCAGGGCGGCCGCGGAGATCATGTCCATGCGACGCCGCGCGCAGGCTCCCCGTGCAGCCGGACCTGTATGTGACCTTATACGGCACAGCGACCCCGTATCGTTAGATGGAAGTTAGAGACGAGGTGAAACCCATGTTCAGCGTGGATCGCGCCCCCCGGTATGCGGCGGAGACCTGCGCCGCCGCCGCGCGGCTCCAGGAGCAGACGACCCCGGAGCAGTACGCCGCGCTCGTCGAGCGGGCGGAGCGGCTCCTCGACGGGCTGTTCGCGGTCGAGACGAACGTCGACCCGGAGCTGCAGATGAAGATCGCGCTCCGCGAGAAGTTCGAGTCCGCCCGCGTGAAGCAGGCGGTGCTCATGATCGCGACCTGGCAGCTCATCAACGACCTGGCCGGCGCCTGGAGCGTCCGCCGCAGGGCGGCGGCTCCGGTCCGCGCGACGGCCGCGGCGGCGAGGTGATCGAACGCTTCACGCGAGGGGTCGAATCCGGTAGGCTACGTCCATGTTCCTCCGGATCGCCCTCGCGGCCGCGGCCCTGGCCTCGACCGGCTGCGCGTCGTCCACCTTCATCAGCGACGTCGCCTTCCTGAACCGGCACACCAACGTGGTCATCCTGACGTCGGAGCGGACGAGCGACGCCCGCATTGCCGTCTGCCCCGAGCTGCAGGGGCGGGTGATGACGAGCACGGCCACGGGCTCCGGCGGCCTCAGCTTCGGCTGGCTCAACCGGGAGCTGATCGCCTCGGGCGAGAAGCGCAAGCACATCAACGCCTTCGGCGGCGAGGACCGCTTCTGGCTGGGCCCCGAGGGGGGGCAGTTCTCGATCTTCTTCGCCAAGGGCGATCCGCAGGACCTCGCCCACTGGCAGACGCCCGCGGCGATCGACTCGGAGTCCTTCGACGTCGCCCGCACGTCGGTCGACGGCATGCTCCTGCGGAAGCGGATGCGCCTCGTGAACGCGTCGGGCATCCCCTTCGACCTCGAGGTCCAGCGCGAGATCCGGGTCCTCTCGGGCAACGACCCGGGGAAGCTGCTGGGCATCCAGCCGGAGGAGGGCGTCCGCTGGGTGGCCTACCAGTCGCGCAACAAGATCACCAACGTGGGCGACCGGGAGTGGAAGAAGGACTCGGGCCTGCTCTCCGCGTGGATCCTGGGGATGTTCACGCCCTCGCCCGGGACGACGGTGGTGATCCACTACAAGGACGGCCCCGAGGACAAGCTCGGCCCGGTGGTGAACGACGCCTATTTCGGCAAGGTCCCCGGCGACCGGCTCCGCGTCGACCCCGGCGTGGTCTTCTTCAAGGGGGACGGCCAGCGTCGGAGCAAGATCGGGATCCCGCCCCGCCGGTCGCTCGGCGTGCTGGGGAGCTGGGACGCGGACAACGAGGTGCTGACGATCGTCCAGTTCAACCAGCCCAAGGGCGCGGTCGAGTACGTGAACTCGATGTGGGAGATCCAGAAGGAGCCCTTCGCCGGGGACGCGGCCAACAGCTACAACGACGGCCCCGCCTCGCCGGGCGCCGCCCCGCTGGGGCCCTTCTACGAGCTCGAATCCTCCTCGCCCGCCCTCCCCCTCAAGCCCAACCTCTCCTTCACCCACATCCACTCGACCTTCCACTTCCAGGGCCCGCCGGCGGACCTCGACAAGATCTCCCAGCGCGTCCTGGGCGCCCCCCTCAGCAAGATCGCCTCCGCCCTCCCTCGCTAGACGATAAAACAAACTGGACGTTCTCTCGCCAAAGCGAGAAGACGTCCAGTTTGTTTTATCGCCTATTTGGGGGGGTGGCTCCAGAGGTCGGCGTTGACGCCCTCCCCGCCCTCCTTGCCGTCGGCCCCCCGGCTGACGATGTCGAACCTGCCCCGCGTTCCCGGCACTCGGTACTCATAGGGTCGCTTCCAGCCATCCACCGGCATCTCCGACCGATACTGGTGCCAATCCTTGGCTTCAATGCAGGCCGGTCGCTCGACCAGGTCTCTCAGGCTCTCCGGATACCGATGGTGGTCCGCCTTGAACAGCTCGACTTCCCCTCTGAGGGCCAGCAGCTGGGCCTGGGTCAGCTTCATGGCCGCCACGTCGGGCTTGTCGCCGATGGTCGTAGCCACCACCGCCGCGAGGATCCCCAGGATCAGCACCACCACCATGACCTCGATCAGCGTGAAGCCGTTTTTCTTCATGGCCTTTCAACGACCCCTCCGGGACCCGGTTGGAATTTTCATGTCCGATCGGGAATAAAGCGTTCCCGCCGCATCCAACTTGAAGTTTCTCGAATACGTCCGTCAGACTACTGCGTTGAATATGGGTGAGGGATCTAATATGACGACGCTCCTGCTGGTCCTGGCGATGGCCGTCGGCGACGACGCCGAGGCGCTCGACAAGTTCAAGGCCGACATCAAGGGCAAGGACGGCGCCGGACGCGCCGCCGCCGTCGAGGAACTCGCCAAGACCAAGAGCCCCAAGATCTGCGCGAAACTCGCGTCGCTCCTGACCGCCGAAGTCGTCGAGGTCAAGGTCGCCGCCGCGAAGGGCCTGGGCGAGCAGGACGACAAGAAGCACGCGATCACTTATCTCAGCTCCGCCGTCACGCCCAATGCCAAGGAGCTCGAAGTCCTCGCCGCGATCATCACCGCGCTCGGCAAGCTCAAGGACGAGGCCGGCGCCGCCGAGGTGAACAAGCACATCGGACACGAGGACCTCAACGTCGCCAAGGCCTCCGTCGAGGCCGCGGGCGAGATCAAGAGCGGCAGTTCCTTCGACCCGCTCATCAAGGCGATGAAGGACTGCGAGGAGATCCTGAAGCCCCGGGACCAGAAGACCCCCGGCGGCAAGGGAGGCTTCGGCGCCGGCTTCGGCGGCCGCCTGGGCGGCGGCGCCAACAGCCCCCAGAGCTTCAAGGAGATGCGCGACCGGGCGCAGATGCTGAAGCCCGAGATCCAGAAGGTCCTCGTCTCCATGGCGAAGGTCAACTGCCAGGACTCCCAGGATTGGGCGCTCTGGTGGAAGGAAAATCAGGCCAAGTACAAGCCCGAGAAGTCGTAAGCCTGCCTCATCCCTCCGCGGGCGCCGTCTGATGCAGGGATGGCGCGTTGGTTGCTGGCCGCGGTTATCCTCTGCCCGCTGGACAACGATCCGCGGCGGCTGATCGACCGGCTGGGCGATGAGGACCCCCCGGTGCGCGAAGCGGCGATGCAGGCGCTCGTGGCGCTGGGCAACGACGCGCTCCCGCTCCTGCGCCCAGCCGCCGACCACCCGGACGCCGAGATCCGCACCCGCGTCTCCCTCCTGCTCCGTCAGATCGACCAGGCGGCCTACTTCAAATCCCTCGCCCTTGTGCAGCGGCCCCGCAAGATCCGCCTCATGGCCGCCGAGGTCCTTCCCCAACCGGGCACGGCCGTGATCGACGGCGGCCTGTTCCACTTCGAACGCCGCCCCTGGACCGTCGGCTCCCTGATCCACACCCGCCTCGAATCCAACCTCAAGGGCGAGATCGAATGGTCGGTCGCCGCGGTCCGCGCCGGCGAGGATCTCCGCGTGGAAACCTGCGCCACCCACAGCCCGGAAACGGTCTACCTGCCGGAGGACGGCGTTGCCCCCTACACGGTCGTGATCAAGGGAACCCGCCGCTGGCTCTGCGACGTGCCCCTGGAGTTCCGCGATCCCGCCGAGGGCGACCAGCGCCGCATCGGCCCCTACACCCTGACCCTCCGCTGGCCCAACGTCGAGGTCCAGGCGGAAGGCAAGCTCCCCCCGACGCTCATCTACTCGATGATCCAGGATTCGGTCGTCCGGGCTCAGTTCCGCCGGGGGCGCGAGCAGCTGCCCGCGGAGCCGAGGGGGCCGGTCACCGACGAGCCTGCCATTTTCTTCCCGGAGGCCAAGGAAGAACGGGCGGCCGCCGCCTGGTGCGGATGCGAGTTGGAGCCGGATCGGAGGGAGAAGCAGCCCTGGCTCAGCTGGAGGCGGTCGATCCACATCCCGGCCGATCCCTCCTGCGGGTTCCCGGACCTCGCCTCCGTCTCGCTGACCTTCCATCTCCCGATCGAGGAGCCCTTCGAACTCGAGTCGCCGCCGCTGAAATGAGTAAGTTGAACTCCGGCTCCCCGTCCGCTATCCTCCGGCGTATAGATAGTGGCGGGCCTGCCTAGGAGAAAGTACCCATGACCACCCTCATCCTCGCTCTGGCTTTCCTCGCAGCCAACGACGACACCGCGGCCACCGCGGCCCTCGACAAGTTCAAGACCGACTACAAGTCCAAGGAAGCGACCGTCCGGGCCTCCGCGGTCGCGGAGCTCGCCCGCACCGAGAACGACAAGGTGACGGCCCGCCTCGCGCAGCTTCTCGTGACGGACGAGAAGGAGGTCCGCATCGCGGCCGCGAAGGGCTTGGGCGGCTGCACGGAGAACAAGAAGAAGCCCGTGGCCGTGCTCTGCGCTGCGATCGGCCCCAACGCCAAGGAAGTGCCGGTCCTGGCGGCGATCCTCGAGGCGCTCGGCAAGCTCAAGGAGCCGCCGGCGGCCGCCGAGGTCGAGCGCCACTTCAAGTCGAAGCAGATCCCCGAGGCCAAGGCGGCCATCGAGGCCGCGGCCGCGATCGGCAGCCGCACGTCGGCCCAGCCGCTCATCGAAACCCTCCGCTGGCTCGAGGAGGGCGCGAAGGATGCCCCGGCCTACGGCGGCGGGGGCGGCGGCAAGACCCCCAGCGTGGGCGGCAACGGGACGTCGGACGAGGCCGGCAAGGAGCGCGAGCGCATGCTCCGCTCCGTCGTCCTCAAGGCTCTCGAGACGATCACCAAGAGCAGCCACTCCAACGCGAAGGAGTGGGAGGATTGGTGGCGCAGCGAGGGCGGGCGCTTCATGTCCGGGAAATGACCGGCGCTAGCCCCGGCAGAGGATGTCGGGGCGCGTGCCGCACATCGGCCAGTACTTCATCGCGGTGATCACCTCGCCCGAGGAGAGGATCGTGTCCTCGGACTTCGTGCCGCTGATCGACGGATTCCAGCCCACCGCCTGGTTCTCGACGACGCGGCGCGTCTCGGTCGGCGTCGCCTTGTAGTCCCGGCCCTCGTAGCCCATCGGCCCGCCCTGGTGGTGCAGCTTCCACTCGCCGGCGTAGCCCGTCTCGCGGTAGACCTGCCGCCCCACCTCGAGGATGTCGCACCAGCGCTGGCCGGGCGCGGTGGCGGCGTGGAAGGCCGCGTCGACCCGGCACACCGCGTCGTGCTTCCGGCGCAGCTCCGCCGGGAGCTTCTTTCCGAAGTGGACCAGCCGCGTGACCGCGACGATCAGCCCGTATTGACGCGGACAGGCCGCCACCATCACGGTCTTCCGGATCTCCTTCGACGTCGGAATGGGGTGACGGTACTTGGAGATCCGCTCGTCGGAGGCCACCAGCATCACGGGCACCTGGATGCCCTGCTTCCGCAGATCCCCCACCAGCGCTCCGGCGACCTCGTGCTCGGTCCAGCCCGGCCGGGTCGCCTTCGCCGCCTTCTCCAGCGCGTCGGCCGTCGCCCGGCCGAGCGCCCGCAGGCGCTGAAGTTCAAGGTCCGTCAAAGACGCGCGGAGATCGGCGAAGGGGTCGTCCGGGAAATCAGTGGCGTACTTCCCCTTCGGAGCCTTCCCCGGCTCCCACCATCTCGAAACTTCGAAGGACCAGTCCTTCCCGAACTCCTCCTCGCGGAGTCGCGCGTCCTCGATGTTGTCGCAGAGCACCGTCTTCTTCCTGGGCGTCCAGAGGACGCTGCCGACGCCGGTGGAGCTGGAGGCATCGACGTGGACGTCCGCGCCGTCGCTGATCCAGGCGATATTGGTGCGGCGCCTGAGCCAGACGCCGTCGTAGCCGCCGCGCTTGCAGAACTCCGCGAGGCGAAGTTCCTTCTCGCTCATGCCAGGCTCTTCGCCGCGGGATAGAGCTTCTTGAAGCGCGCGTACTCCCTGTCGTAGGACCGCCCCGGCTTCGTGACCGAGGTCTCCTTGACGATCGCGTCCGTCGCCTGCTCGACCGACTTGAAGGCGCCCACGCCGACGGCGGCGAGGATCGCCGAGCCGAAGGCCGCGCCCTCGTCGCTGGTGTTGACCGTGATGACCGGGATGCCCAGGACGTCGGCGATGATCTGCCGCCAAACGGGGCTCTTCATGCCGCCGCCCGTGACGCGGACCGAGGTCGCGCCCATGATCTCCTGCGCGTCGCGCAGCGCGAAGGCCGTCCCCTCCAGGACCGCGCGGACGAAGTGGGACTTGTCGTGGTCGGGCGACAGGCCGGCGAACATCCCGCGCACCGTGGTGTCGGCGTAGGGGGTCCGCTCGCCCACGAGGTAGGGCGCGAAGAGCAGGCCCTTCGAGTCGTCGGCGATCGGCGCCTTCTCGACGTTTTCGCCCACGACCTTGAGGATCCAGTCGAAGGAGCGGGTGCCCGTCAGCATGCAGCCCAGCTGCAGGAACTTGCCGGGCAGCGCGTGGGCGAAGGTGTGGACCCGCATCTTGGGATCGACGACGGGCTTGTCGTGGACCGCGAGGAGCACGTTCGAGGTGCCCATGCTCGCGACCGCCTGGCCCTTGCGGACCACGCCGAGGCCCACCGCGGCGGCCGCGTTGTCGGCCGCGCCGCCCACGACCGGGATGCCTTTCCACTTCCCCGCCACCTCGTGCGACCCGACCGGCGGCGGGAAGAGCTTGGGGTCGATCCCGACCTTCTTCAGCACCTCGGTCGCCCAGCGCTTCTTCGACAGGTGCCAGGTGATCATGCCCGAGGCGTCGCTGATCTCGTGGCGGAGCTCGCCGGTGAGCCGGGCGCGGACGTAGTCCTTGCAGAGCGCGACCGCCGTGCCCTGGAGCTGCTTGTTCTTCTTGCGCCAGAGCAGGTGCGGCAGCGTGAAGCCGGCGAAGGCCATGTTGCCGACGGTCTTGCGGAGCATCGCCGCGCCGACCTTCCTGTTGATCTCGGCGCACTCCGCCTCGGAGCGGCCGTCGCACCAGAGGATCGCGCGGCCGATCGCCTTCCCGTCGCTCCCGATGCACACTTCCGAGTGCATCATGCCGTCCATGCCGATCGCGTCGGCGGGGCCGAGATCCTGGAGGATGGCTTCGACGGCGCGGATCCAGTCCTCGGGCTCGTGCTCGGCGCGGTTCCCCTCGGCGTGGAGCGTGTAGCTCTGGCGCGAGGACTTGAGGACCTGGCCGTCAGGAAACGAGACGAGCACGCCCTTGCAGCCCGACGTGCCTATGTCGATGCCGATCGCCTTCATGTGCTACCGTTCCAACGTCGCCAAAATGGTAGCAGTTAGCCGCGCAGTCCCATAATCAGGTCGAAGAGCAGCTGGTCGAGCTTCTCGTAGCCCGAGCCCTTCTCGGCCATCTTGTCGGGATCGAACTTCTCGCCGGCGATCTTCTTGTGGGCGTCCTTCGAGTACTTCGCCATGGCCTCCTTCTGGCCCTTGTTGATGAGGCCCTGGATCTCCTTGTCCTTGGCGAAGAGCTTGACCTTGTGCTGCAGGATCTTGTAGGTGCGCATGTTGCCCTTGGCGAACTCCCAGACACCGTCCATGTCCTCGGTCCGGTAGGCGTGGGCGTCGAAGTGGCGCGGCCCCTCGTAGCCGCTCTCCTCGAGCAGCTTGACGAGGAAGAAGGAGCCCTTGTAGTCCTCGGAACCGAAGCGGTGGTCCTGGTCAAAGCGGCCGATCTTCTGGGCGTTCAGGTCGATGTGGAAGAGCTTGCCCGCCTCGATCGCCTGCGACACGACGTGGTAGAAGTTCAGGCCCGCCATCGTCTCGTGGCCGACCTCGGGGTTCACGCCCACCATCTCGGGATGCTCGAGGGTGGCGATGAAGCCCAGGCAGGCGCCGGTCGTCGAGTTGTAGATGTCCCCGCGCGGCTCGTTGGGCTTGGCCTCGAGGGCGAACTTGACGTCGTATTTCTTGTCCTTGCAGTAGGAGGTCAGGTAGTTGAAGCACTCGCGGTTGCGCTTGACGGCGTCCATGGCGTCCTTGGCGACGTCGGTCTCGGAGCCCTCGCGGCCGCCCCAGAAGACGTAGATCTTGGCGCCGAAGCGGCCGACCGACATGTCGATCGAGGCGCAGGTCTTCTGCAGCGCGTAGCGGCGGACGGCCGGATCGGGATTGGTGAACGCGCCGTCCCGGAAGACCGGGTGGGAGAAGAGGTTCGTGGTGCCCATGGCGACCACCATGTCGTTGTCCTTGAGCGCCTTCTCGAAGTCCTTGATGCGCTGCTCGGCGTCGGTCGAGCCGTGGGGGATCAGGTCGTTGTCGTGGAGCGAGACGCCGTAGGCGCCCAGCTCGGCGAGCTTCTCGACGATCTTCGGCGCCGGCGTGTGGGGGCGGACGACGGGGCCGAAGGGGTCGGCGCCGCGGTTGCCCACGGTCCACAGGCCGAACGTGAACTTGTCCTCTTTCCTGGGCGCGAACTGATCAGCCATGGTCGACCTCTCCGATAGCAATCCTGGAAATGACCGGATCGGGAGTATAAGGGAAGCGGGCGGACGAATGCAAAGAACTCGAGCGGGGGTCAGCGCAGGAGGACGGTGGAGCTGGAGCCGAGGTCGGCGGGGAGGGTCCACCCGGCGGGGTTGCGTCCCAAGGCGCGGCGGGTGATCTCCTCGACGCAACCGTGGCAGTACTGCTGGCGGGCGATGACGACGGCCCGGCCCTCCTCCAGGTCGGAGGCGGGAATGTCACAGCGGCAGAGATTGCAGGGGACGCCCGCGCCCCGCGGGCCGAACAGCCGCTTCACCCAAGCCCCGATACCCATCGACTCCCCTTCGCCTTGCCTCGGAGAATATTGAACAATCTGCGGCGCGCCTGCGCCAGACTAATCTACTTCGGGCGCCCGTCCTCGGGCTTGAGATAGAGCGGGGCCTTCTTGCCCTCCTCGTAGCTCGCCTGGACCTTCTTCATCCGGTCTTCCTTGCGGGTCGCGTACTCGGCCGCCTTCTCGGGGTCGAGCTCGCGGCAGCGCAGGGAGGGCCAGGCCTCGTCGAGCTTGTCCATCTCCTCCGAGTCCCGGTTGACGGGGGCGAAGCCGGGCCGGGCGGCCCAGTAGCCGTACTTCGAGTAGGCGCGGATGTAGTAGGTCTTCCCGCCCAGCAGGTCGGCCTCGATGAAGGCCTTGCCCTCGCCCCAGGTGAGGAAGAGATGCTTGCCGGGGGCGCACTTGACCTCGAAGTAGCAGTCGGTCTCGCTGAACCCGAGGAGCTTGCCGTCGTCGTCGACGAACTCGTAGATCGGGAAGTGCTTTCCGCTGGCGTACTTGGCGGTGCGGTAGACGATGACCTTGGCTTCATTGGGTCCAGGCGGCGGCGTGGGCTGCGCCTCGCGCATGTAGCTCGTGGTCTTGGAGCAGGCGGCGAGCGCGGCCAGCAGGAACGGCAGGGTCTTCTTCATCGTCGTCCTCCCTCTATTTCCGGCCTTCCAGAATGTCCTTGATCGTCTGCCGCATCTCCGGACGCAGCGGGATCGGCCGCTTCTTCTCGTCCGTGAAGGCGATCTCGAGAGCCTCGTTGAAGGCGTCCAGCTGGACCTCGGTCGTATATCGGGAGCTGCCGCCTCCGACGAGGTCGACCGTGGCGTCGCAGCTGAATTTCAGGATGCGGTTGTTCGCGTCCAGCGTCAGCTCCAGCCGGGCTTTCGAGCTCTTGGGGTTGACCCCTTTCTGGAGCTGGTTCTTCAGGATATCCCGGAGGTCGTCTCCCGAGAAGCTGATCTCGAGGACTCCGGGCTTCAGGAAGGTCGCCGCCTGGGTGTGACGGGAGAGGAGGCCGAGCACCTCGTCCGGATTCTGGACGCCGCGGCCCGCGCCGGGAGCTCCGCGGTCTGTCGAGCTGACCCAGTCGTTGACGGCCGGATGGTACATCCAGACGTCGCGGCCTCCCGCGCGGATGATCTTCTGCTCGTCGTTGCCCGACGCCTTGTAGTGCATGAACAGGATGCCCGGGAAGAACCAGGAGCTTCGCCCGTCGTAGTCGATCGTGCCCGCTTCGCCGTCCAGCTTCGCCTTGTAGGTGGTCTGGTAGCTCTTCAGGGTCCGGGTGTTATAGATCGCGTGGGCGGCGACGGATTGGGGATCCTTGGGGTCAAGCGCGGCCGGCTTTTGAGGGATCACGTGCTGGGCCAGCAGCGCGGCGAGCAGGATCGGCGTCATCGTCTTACCTCCACTCTACCCCATCGCGGAGGCTACAATCGAGAAGAGCCTTGCGTACACTTGAACTGAAGGTGCCCCCGCTCGTAGTTCTCCTCCTCACGGGCGGCCTCATGTGGCTGGGCTCACGGGCTTTCCCCCACCTCGGAGCCTCGTACCCCGGCCGGCCTGTGGTCGCCGGGCTCCTGGCCGGGATAGGAGCCGTCGTCATCATTCTGGGAGTGGTCTCCTTCCGGCTCGCCCGCACGACGCTCAATCCGATGAAGCCCGACGCCACCACGTCGCTGGTCGTGTCGGGAGTCTACCGGATGACCCGCAACCCCATCTACCTGGGCCTCCTGCTGGTCCTGCTCGGCGGGGCGGCCTTCCTGTCGAACGCGGCTGCCGTCCCGCTTCTGCCGCTCTTCGTGCTGTACCTGAACCGCTTCCAGATCCGGCCCGAGGAGAAGGCCCTCGACGCCCGCTTCGGGCGGGAGTTTGCCGCCTACAAGGCCCGCGTTCGCCGCTGGATCTAGAAGGAATCAGAGGGCGCGCAGCGCCTGGCGGATCGCCGTGACGCCGGCCCCGAGCGCGCCGGCCCGGGGGC
Organism: Planctomycetota bacterium; assembly: GCA_016200125.1. Next base: position 5,463 of record JACQFK010000189.1, on the reverse strand, counting down.
CCAGCGTGGAGCGCTCGATCGTGACCGGCTGGAACGTGTTGGGGAGCGCGCGGTTCTGGAGGGACTGACGCAGGGGGGCGAGCACGAGATCCCCGGCGTCGAAGAAGCGCCCGTTCAGGACGACGATCTGGGGGTTCAGAAGATTGAGCGCCGCGGCGACGCCGATCCCCAGCAGCGTCGCCGCCCGGCCGAGCAGGCGGGACGCGAAAGGGTGGCCTCCGCGCGCCATCGTGGCGACCTCTTCAAAGGTCTGAGGGGCGGGAGCTCCCCGCAAGGGCGCCCCTTCGCTCTCCTTCATCCGCTCCAGGACCGCCAGGCAGGAGGCCAGCATCTCCAGGCAGCCGGTGTTGCCGCAGTAGCAGAGCGGCCCCTCCGGATGGACGGTAAGGTGACCCAGTTCCCCGGCGTTCCCGGACACCCCCTCCAGGACCTCCCCGTTGGCGATGGCCCCCAGCCCGACGTGGTCGTCGACGTAGATGCAGCGTGGGTAGGTGAGCGACAGGCCGTCCTTCTTGTTCCACTGCCCCGGCACCGCCACCCCCACGCCCGCCAGGGGTCCGGCCTCGGCCGGGAGCTGGCGCGACGCCTTCTGAAGGAGCCCTTTCAGAAGGGTCAGCACTCCATCCGCCCCGCGCCGCAGATCCAGCGGGGCCTGGAATTCCAGCAGCAGCCCGCCCTTGAAGTCGAGCAGGAGGACCCGCGCGGCGGGCGCCAGCAGGCTGACCCCGAGGACCGCGCCCGCGCGGCCGTTGATCTCGAGCCCCGGCGACGGCCTCCCCGCTCCCGCCTGCGCCCGGGCTTCCGCCTCCCGGAGGACCCGGCCCTTGAGCAGCTGCCGGGTGATCCTCAGCACCGTCGCCGGACTGAGCCCGGTCCGCGCGCTGAGCTCCTTCCGCGAGCGCGCCGCGCCGGGCGGCAGCTCGGACAGGATGAGCGCCCGGTGACGGGCCTGGGGCCCCGATCCAATATCCTTCATATGATGTAAATATACGCGTCCGTTCGCCGAAAGGCCAGCATAATATACAGCAATTTGTCGTTGACTTCCCAATTTCTCTCCGATAGAGTGCGTTAACTAGGCGATTTGAAGAGGGTCGGTTCTGAGGAGGCGTTTATGCGGGAGTATCGCGTCGGCATCGTCGGCCTGGGCTGGGTGGCGGGGGCGCACCTGGAGACCTTCAAGTCCGTAAAGGGCGCGAAGGTGACGGCCGTCTGCTCGCGGCGGAAGCTGGATCCGGCGGCGCTGGAGAAGCAATACGGAGTTCCGCTCAAGGCCTACACGGACTTCGACCGCCTGCTGGCGGATCCGGAGATCGACGTCATCGACATCTGCACGCCGCATCCCTTCCATGCCGAGCAGGCGATCGCCGCGGCCCGGGCGGGCAAGCATCTCGTCATCGAGAAGCCGATCTGCCTCAACTGGAAGGACGCCCGCGCGATGCGCGAGGCCATCCGGAAGTCCGGCGTCCAGGTCTGCGTCTGTTTCGAGTGCCGCTACAGCGCGCACTTCACCCTCGTGCGGGCGATGGTCGAGCAGGGCCTGCTCGGGGACGTCCACTACGGCGAAGCGGATTACCTGCACGGGATCGGCCCCTGGTACGGCCAGTTCCCCTGGAACGTGAAGAAGGATTTCGGCGGGAGCAGCCTCCTGACGGCCGGCTGCCACGCGCTCGACGGCCTCCTCTACTTCATGAACGACCAGGTCGTCGAGGTGACGAGCTACGCCACGCGCTCCACGAACCCGGACTTCGCGCCCTACGAGTATCCCACGAGCACGGTCACGCTCCTCAAGTTCAAGAGCGGCAAGGTCGGCAAGGTCGGATCGGTCATCGACTGCGTCCAGCCCTACCACCTCCGCGTCTACCTCGTCGGGAGCAAGGGAAGCGTGCTGGACGACAAGTTCTACTCCACGCAGCTGCCCGGACTCGACAAGAAGAAGTGGAGCACGCTGGGCACCGCTCTGGTCGACTCCGGCGACGTCCACGACCATCCCTACCTGGCGCAGTTCCAGGCCTTCGTCGACAGCCTTCAGAAGAACGAGAAGATGCCGCGGACCGATTTCGACACGGCCCTCGAGAGCCACCGGGTGGCCTTCGCCGCGGACCTCTCCTCGGCGGAGGGACGTCCCGTCAAGCTGTCGGAGCTCGCCTAGGTGGCCCCCCCGCTCGCCGGCCGCACGGCGCTGGTCACCGGTTCGTCCAGCGGGATCGGACTCGGGATCGCCCGGGCCTTCCGGGAGGGCGGAGCCCGCGTGCTCCATCACTCCCATCAGCCGTCTCCGCTCGAAGACTGCCTGGTCGCCGATCTCACGGCGCCGGAGGCCCCGGCGGCCCTGGTCGAAGCCGCCTTCGCCCGCGCCCCGGGGCTGGACCTGCTGGTCAGCAACGCGGGCAGCTTCTTCGATCTGCCCTTCCTCGAGATGACCCCGGAGCGCTGGGAGAAGACGATCGCGCTCAACCTCCGCTCCGGCTACTTCGCGATCCAGGCCTTCGCGCGCCGGCTGGTCCGCGAAGGCCGCAAGGGGGCGGTCCTCGTGACCTCGTCGACCAACGGCTTCCTCGCCGAGCCCGACTCCTCGGCCTACGACATCTCGAAAGGCGCCCTCGTGATGCTGACGCGGACGCTGGCCCTGTCGCTCGCGCCCCACGGCATCCGGGTGAACGCCCTCGCCCCCGGCCTGATCGACACGCCGCTCTCGAACGCGTGGCTCCAGAGCCGCCCCGGCCTCCGGACGCGCTACGAGGGGAACATCCCGCTCAAGCGTTTCGGGACGCCCGAGGATTGCGCGGCGGCCGCGGTCTTTCTATGCTCAGAGGCGGCGGCCTACCTCACCGGGGAGATCCTCGTGATCGACGGCGGGCTGACCATCCAGCAGGCCGGCCACCTTTGAGGGGCGCAGGGGAGCCTGCGCGCCCCGCGGGACTCGCAGCCCCTTTTCAAGTGGAGTAACCGAATGAACACCTTCAACCTGAGCCGCCGGGGCTTCCTGGCCTCGTTGCCGCTCGCCGGGGCGGCCCTGGCCGCCCAGGATCGCCCCGCCCTCAAGCTGGGCCTGATTTCGGCGGCCTCCTACGGCGCCGCCGGAGCCGCGCGCGCATCCGGCTCGAACCACGGGACCGCCTTCGCCACCACCTTCAACGGCTGGGACGAAGCGAAGGCCAAGGAGTTCCAGGGCACCTTCGTCCGTTCGGGGAAGCGACTGGAGGGCGCGCGGGTCACGCGGATCTGGGATCCGCTCCGCGAGCCGGCGGAGCGCCTGGCCGCGGCCTGCGCGATCGAGAAGATCTGCGCCACTCCCGAAGAGGCCTGCGAAGGCGTGGACGCGGTCCTGCTGATCGACGACGGCACGGGGGAGCAGTGGAAGCACGCCGCCCATCCGCTCCGGAAGGGCGTGCCGGTCTTCTGCGACAAGCCCCTCGCGATGACCGCCAAGCTCGCCCGGGAGACGGCGACGCTCGCGCGCTCGACGAAGACGAAGTTCATGTCGGCCAGCGCGCTCAGCTTCGTGCCGGACATCGTGAAGCTGCGCGGGGAGCTGGGGCAGATCGGGCCCGTCCACCTCGCCTCGGCGGCCTGCGGGAACGAGCTGGTGTACTACGGGATCCACGCGCTCTCGATGATCTACGCGGTGCTGGGCGGCGGGGCGGTCTCCTGCCTGAACACGGGGCGTCCGGGGCTGAACGTCGTGCGCGCGCGCTTCGCCGACGACCGCGACGTCGTCCTCTTCGTGGGGGAGAAGGAGTGGATGACGGCGGGCTACCAGATCAATCTCTACGGGAAGAAGGGCTGGCGGACGCTGAAGCCCGACCTCGCGAACCTCTACGCCTACCTGCTGGAGGCCTTCCTGGAGTACCTGCGCACGGGGGTGGAACCCTACCCGATCGAGCAGGAGGTGGAGCTGATCGCGGTGCTCGAGGCGGGCAAGCGGTCGCTCGCCGAGGGGCGCGAGGTGACGATCAAGGAAGTGCTGGAGTAGGGACCTCCGGGGCGGGCTACTTCGCGTACTTGTCCGGCGCGTCCTTGAACTTCGAGTGGCAGTCCGACGAGCAGAAGTCGTACTGCCCGCCCTTATTCTCCTCGTGGGCCTTCGCCGCGGACTTCTCGATCGACATGCCACAGACGGGGTCTTTGACCTTTTCCGCAGACGGGGCGACCTGACTCGCGCCGTGAGCGGGTTGGGAAGGGTCGTTCCCGTCACCACAGCCGACAGCGGCCAGAAGCCCTGCAGCCACAACTAACCCTCCGTGCAGGAGGAAAATGGAGGTGGCGGCCGGATTTGAACCAGCGAATAACGGTTTTGCAAGTCGTTGTAAGACTGGAAGACAGAGAAGTCCAGAAAAGTCTAAAATGGCCCTGGAGGCCTTAGAATGGCTTCCAGGGCCAGTTTTATCTATGTCGAGCTTGTGCCCACCGGAGCCCAGAACAGTCCTCAAAAGACCACCCGGATCGTACAAGGATCGTACAAGCTTCGCCTGTCCGAATCCCAGATCGGATACCGAACACTTCTACGTCCTGATCAGACGGCGGTCCGGTAGTCGCAGACCCCGTAGAACCGGACATGGATCAGCACCTGGCCCCACCAGTCCTGGATGACCGCGTCAACGAGCCAAGTCTGACCGTCGGCCGCCGCGATGTAGAACGGCTGGTTGACCTTGCCCTCAGACATCAGGGCGCGGTGCCCCACGCCGTTCCAGGTAGCGGGGAAGTACGCCGGGATGTAGCCGCCGCCGATCTGAAAGTCAATGGACGACGTCCTAGTCAGCAGCAAGCGCCAGCCGCCCGGCTGGACGTCGTGGTCGGTCATCGCCCAGTCTGGCAGGTAGGGATTGAACAGCCCAGAGCGGATGAGCGGCCGGTCCTCGGCGAACGCGTCCCTGAAAAACGGGGTGCAACTCATGGTGTATCCTCCAAGCTCCAGCTACTAATACGTCCGGCGTCGGTCCCTTGGGACGCCGTTCAGATTCGACGAACCCACCCGGGTCGAGCCGGGAACCAAGGGATCATGAGAGAGTTAGCAGGGGCTAGGACAGCTGGCATTCTTCCAAGCTCTGTTCTGGCCCCTCCGGCTCGAGGGTGACCGTATAATTAGCCGGAGGTTGCGGAATGGGTTTTGGGAAGGCGCCCGACGATAAGCATGATCCACTCGTCGGCAAGGTCATTGGAGGTTGCCTCCTCGAAAGACGGATTGGTCGCGGCGGGATGGGGAGCGTGTACCTGGCATCTCGTCAGGCCGACCATCAATCCGTCGCCGTGAAAATTCTGGCACCCTTCATGGCCCAAGATCCGGCCATCGTCAGCCGTTTCACCCGAGAAGTCCGGGCCGCCTCCCGGGTCCGAAACCCCAACGTTATTCGCGTGCTGGGGTCGTCTGAAGAAGAAGGCATCCATTTCAGCCTCATGGAGTACATCGACGGCGAGACCCTTGCCGACTTGCTCAAGCGAGAAGGACGGCTGTCGGTTGGCCAT
>JACQFK010000188.1 GCA_016200125.1 Planctomycetota bacterium | reverse complement strand
GCAGCCATGATGCCGGTTTCGGTCTCCGACGTCGAACTCCGATAAGGATCACGGTCCGACGTTAGCCGGAATACGCTTCATCCAGTCGGCGAATGCCCTGAAGACGTCCGTTTCCGTGATGATCCCCATGATCTTTCCGTCCTCGACCACCGGGATGCACTCGATCCGGTGCTTCAGCATGAGCTGCACAGCGGCCTCCAGCATCTCGTCCGGCGCGACCGTTACGGGGTTCGGCGTCATCGCGTCTTCCACACGGCGGCCCAAGCGCCTCCATGTCATGCGATCCCAGCCGAGTTTCGCTTCGAGGTCGCCCCGAGTCACGACCCCGACGAGCTTTCCGTGCTGCTCCACGGGGAGACGGCGGAGCTTGAGCTCCGACCTCCGGTCCACCGCCATCTGGGCCTCCATCGTCGGCGGCACCACAACGGCGGGAGCGGTCATCCAGTTGCGTACCAGCATGCTCACCTCGGGGATAGACTCCGCGCGGCGGCAATGCCGCACTGGGCCGTCAGAAGTGAGGGAGCAAACGGGAGGCCACGCGTTACGCAACGCGGGGTAGGGGGGAGGAGGGGCCCCACGGCGCGGATAGGGAGGGTGTGGCCGGGAGGCCACGAGGGACGCGCCGTGGAGCCTTGCGGTCGCTCTCACGCGAAGAGCGACGGCGAGGTCGCCAGGGATCGCCCGGCATTCTCTGATTCGTAGGACAGGGGTAAGACTCTGGAGTGGCGACGATGAGAGCGGCTCCAACGTCGAACTTCCCGGAGCGAAACTCCCGCCCCCGATTGGGGATGCCACGCCTGTAGCGCGGAAAGGCCAACCGAGAATCCCATCTACTGAGGTCACTCCGCGTCGAGCGTCAGCATGTGGCGCTCGTTGACGTCGCCGATGTCGGGGCCGTCGAACACCTGGAGGTAGGACCAGTGCGCTCCCTGGTCGGTCGTGCGGACGAGGCCGACGTGCGCAGGCGCGAAGGTCAGCCCCTTCTTCCACTGCACGATCAGCGCATAGGCGAGGTTCGGCTCGGCGAACGTCACGTGCCGGAGCCCGGTCTCGTTCGGGTAGCCCGAAGTCCCCTCGACCGTGTACTCCCGCTTGGACCAGGTCGCTCCTACATCGGCGCTCTCCAGAAAGTGGCTGCCGTTCGGGGCCAGCAGGCGGCCGCAGCCGTCGCTGCTCAGGGTCGGGTTGGCGCGGCCCAGGCTGCGGTATCGCCAGGATTGCCCGCGGTCGCGGGAGTAGATCAGGTGGGACTTGGCGTCCTCGAAAATCCAGGGGTCCTCCCACGACAGGACGACGGCGTCGGGCCGCAGGAGCACGAGGGAGACGAACTGCTCCAGGGATGACCGCATCGTCCAGCGGGGGATGATCTGGGTCGGTTTCCAGATGATGTTCAGCCGATGCTCATGCCAGGTTCGGCCGCCGTCATGGGTCCGGAACACGTTGGCCCGCCTGCCGGGCGCATCCGGCTTCGCAGCAGGGGCGTCGGTAGCTTCGTGATTCACGGCCACTCCGAACCCGTCCGGGTTCACGGAGACGCAGTCCCAGATCGTCTCGCGTGGACGTCGGGGCAGTCGGGACAGATCGACCCTCCCGCACACGACCGGCGTACGATGTCCGGGGATCTCCCGGATGGATTTCGCCCAGGTCGCGCCGCCATCGACGGAGCGGTGCAGGTGCTGGCCGATTCCGACGGACAGGACGCTCAGCCTGCTCTTCATCCGTCACCTCCTGAGGGGCTGCGCCTCGATCAATCCTTCCGCCATGCGCTTGAGGAGAGGGGAGGCCTCTCCGGGAGGGATGACCCCGGGAACGGCGGATCCCAGCTGATAGGCGCCCTGGAGGGCCGAAAGCAGGGCGGCGGCCAGGGACCTCGCCTTGGCGGGAGAGCGTCCTGATTCCGTGAGCACGTCCCTCAAGAGGGCTTGAAGGAGGATCCGCTCCTCCTCCAGCGCCCCGGCGTACACGGCCCTGACTTCGGGCGTCCTCAGGGCTTCCGCCCCGATCGTGACCCAGCAGGCCATCGCCGCGGAGTCCGCGTCGCCGCCCAGGCTCACGTGGGCCTCGATGTAGGCCTTCAGCTTCGTCTTGGGGGTCAGCTTCTTTGCCGCCGAAATCCGGCGCTCATATCGGGCGCGCACGACGCGCCGCAGGTGGTCCACGAGACCCAGGAGGATCTCCTGCTTGGTGGAGAAGTGGTAGTGGATCAGTCCGGGCGCAAGTCCGGCGGCCCGCGCAATCCTCAGCACCGAGGCCCCGGCATAGCCCCGGGTGGCCATGACCCGGGCGAGCGCGAGAACGATCTCCTGGCGGCGCTCGTCCGTGTTCGAAGGCCGCGGCATCCCGCCTCCTATAAGTTGGGTGTACACCCAAATAATAGCCTGCTTCGGCGCTGCTGTCAAGGAGGGGCGAATCGCGACGCCTTCGAACCGCGGCCTGCCCCTCCCGGTTCAAGCAGGCATGAGAGTCAAGTCCGTACGGAGGTTCCTGGCGGCGGCCCTGCTGATCCCGGGCGCCTGCAGCACCCCGGAATGCAGCGGGTCGGGACAACCCGAGATCCGCGTCGTGTCGACGCTGGCTGAACTCCGCCGTCAGCCGGCGCTGGAGCTGGGAGAGGGAATCCGGGCCCGGCTGGGAATTGATCGTCTGCGATGCGAAGCGGGGAGCGGGGTCCATCTCTACTGTCTCACGGAAGGATTCCTCCCCTCCCGCCGCGGACAGGGCAGGCGACTGGGTCCCTTCCAGGTTCGTGGCCCGGCCGGGGAGGAATCCAAAGACCTCTGGGAGGTCCAGGCCAGGAGCTCGAAAGATTCATCTCCGGAGAAGCTGTTCATGGTGCTGGTCCCGATCCTCGGCCCGGGCGACTCGAGGATTCAGGTCCGGATGCCCGCGGGAAAAGTGATCGCCTCCGTCCGGGTCCACGGCGATCCTCCCGTGGAAGCTCCGTGGATGCCTTGGGCCAAGTTCTCAGGAACCCAGGAACTTCGACTCGTCGATCCCAAGGACCCTGACGCCAGCTACGGCTATGTGGCCAACCCGGCCGCCGGGCTGGCCCTCCCAAGCTGGCCCGGAGTCTTTCCGGTGGACCTCGGAGAACTCCTTCCGCGGCTCCTTCCGGAGAAGGTCGATCCAGATTTCAAGTTGGCGATCCGGGGCCGCGAACTCCGGGTGAAAGCGGCGAAGGAATTCCTCACGGCCCGGCCGGACTGGCACTTCCTCTGCCGCTGGTGGGTCAACGGCGTCCCTTTCCGTCCTCCTCAGGTGGGAGCCTGGTCGGACGAGAACGGCATCGTCATCGAAGGCAGGAACCTGGTCATCGAGATGGACTTCGACCCCGCCCGCCTCCGCGCCGGTCGGGGAGACCGCATCGGCCTTCAGCTTCTGTATTCAAGGAGCGGCTGGACCTTCACGGGTCCGATGGAATCGGCGCTGGCCTCGATGGACGGCGAACCCGACGTCCGCCTGACGAACCGGATCGAGTGGACCGTTCCCTGAGGGAAGTTCGGCGACGGGCTCACTATTCGTCCGTCGGGAACTGGAATTGGCGAGGGTCGATCCTTTCGTCGACCTTGAAGTACTCGAAGGCCTCGACGACCCTGGTGTCGCAGGCATCCCTGCCACGGCCCAGGGTGTAGCGATTCTCACGCTTCAGCGGCATCAACGTGGCGGAGTCCAGCCACAGGGTGCATCGATGAGCGGCCGTCGTCTCTCCATCGGTTGTTTCGACGGAATAGTCGATCACCCGAGCTTCCTTCGCCCCCAGCTTCTCGGTGCGCGTGAGCGTGAACCCGCAGGGCACCAGTTTCCGCTGGGTTGCCACCGAGTACTCCGTGACCTTGGAGCCTGCCTTGTAGGGCGCGCTGAACTGGAATCCGCTCTTGAGGCCCAGGCAGGTCAGACCCTGGAGAATCGACGCGTTCCAGTCCGGGGGGATGTCCTGCTTCTCCCAGCTGATCCTCTCGGGAGTGAAGACGCTCGTCACGTGGAAGGCCAGGTCCTTGCCGTTCGAAATGATCCCGCTCCTGCTCTTGAAGGGCCTTCCGCCCAGGGTCGTCGTCTCGACGAGCGTGAGACGTGATTTCTCGCCCTTCTGGAGGTGGAGGAGGGCTTCCAGAGTCCGTGTTACCTTGGGCTGGCGCGGACCGCTGTATTCCTCGGTCGCGATGACCTTGGTTTGAACCGTGGCGGCGGCGTTCAGTTTCTCCTGCATCCGTTCGAATAGATCCAGCCCGTCGTCCTGGTTCTGAGCTCGCAGGGGGGCAGGGCCCATCGAGAGCGAAGCGATGAAGGCCGCCTTCAAGATTCCGGGATGGCCCAGGGTCCAGCGGCCGCTCACGTCTCTTTAACCGGCGGATGAACTCAAAGGTTCGGAGCGGGTCAATCAGGCAGGACGAGCTGCGGCAGGGACTTTTTCAGCGCGGCAATGCCTGCCGGCGTGACCTTGGTGAAGCGGGTCCCGAGAAAGCGCAACTTCGTGAGCCGCGTCAGACCGGCCAGACCCGCGTCTGTTGCCGCTTCGCTCAAGTGGAGGTCCCGCAGATTCTCGAGCTGGCCCACCCACACAAGCCCCGCATCCGTGACCCCGGTCTGGAGCAGATAGAGACTCTCCAGGGAGTGGAGTGCGGCGACGGACTCCATCCCGGCGTCGGTCACCCGGGTGTCGTGCAGGTAGAGCGCCTGAAGGCGACCCAGAGCCTTCAGCTTGGCGAGCCCGGCGTCGCCGACGCGCGTCCGGCTCAGCATCAGCACGCTGAGGCGAAACAACCGGGCCACGCGATCGAGGCCCGCATCCGAGATCTGAGAATCCGACAAGTCCAAGTGCGTGAGACCGGTCAAGCCGGTCAGCAGATCCAGGTCGCTGTCGTGAGAGTGGATGTCGGCGCTGACCCGGAGGAAGTCGATGTCGCCGAGTTCCTTCAGGGCCTGCAGGGTGGCCGCATCCCGGAGGGAACGGAGCGTCAGCGTCACCGCGGCGATCTCGCCGTCCACGATCGCGAACTTGCCTCCCTGCTTCTGGATCAGATCCCGGACGCGGAGCGCCTTCGTCGAAGGCGAACCCTGCACCCGCTGCAGGATCACGCCGTTGTATTTGCGCGCGTACTCGCAGGCCACGGACTGGAACTCCGCCTGCTCCCGGGTGGCAAAGCAGTCGCTGGTGCCCCGGATCCCATCGACTCCGTATCGCCTGCCAAAATAGAATTCGTCGTAGGGCAGCCCGGGAGCGCTCAGGCCGTCGCCGTAAACCCCCTTGAAGCGGCGATCTCCCGCGTCCCAGGCCGCCGCCGCGTCCCGCAGCGGATCCTTCGCCCGGTACTCGCGGGTCCAGGTGGAATGGGGCAGGCCCTTGCCGATGAGCAGATACCAGAGGCCGAAACAGAGCAGCAGACATGCAGTCGCGATGAGCAGTCGCTTGATCTTGGACATAGATGACCTGCTGGAGTCTACAGCCCGGAAGACCGGGTTGGTCCGCGAGATTCCGGAATAATGGTCACGCTCCACGCTGGGCGGCAGCATAGAATCGGGAGGACTGGTGGGCAGAGACGCTTCCGTGGACGACGAGCTGAGGTGGATCGAGGAGGCCCGGGCCGGGTCGCTCGAGGCCTTCTCGAAGCTCGTCCTCCTCCACCAGGGCCGCCTCCGCGGCTACGTGGGCCGGCACGTGCGGGAAACCGACGCCGCCGACGACTTCGGTGACGGTGACGCAGACCTTCTCCGCCGTGGGCGTCACTCCCGCGACGGCCTCCGTGAGGGTGGAGACCCCGGTGATTAGGAAAGGCCCGCCTCACGAGAACAGGTTCAGATGCGGATGGATCGGGATCGATCTGCTTCTGCCGCTCGGGCTGATTTGGATCACACGGAGGATTCGCCGGGGGATAAGGCCGGTCTCATCCCGGCCCGCCTGAAATCCTCTCCCGGAGCCAGGCCTGAGCTTGCTTCGCCGTCGGGAAGGCCTTCACCGTCACGCCGCGGTTGACCGAGATCGTCTCGGCGAACTGCAGGTTCGACTCGCTGCGATCCGGGTTCAGGTCCACGAAGGCGAGGAGGCGGATCTCGAGGCGGAAGTCCCCGCACCACTCGTCGACGATGTCGAAGATCTCCGTCAGGCTGAGTCGCGGACCTTCCAGGTTCTCCTCGATCAGGACGTTCGCGCACTCCACCTTCGAGGCGGCGGCCAGCACCTGCTCGATGTAGCGGCGGGTCGTGGCGGCGTCGTTCACGCCGAAGACCCGGACGTGAAGATAGCCGTCCTGGTGCGTCGAGGAGAACGAGTACTCCGGACGCGGCCGGTCGAGCATCAGAGTCCGGCCGCCACGCCCGTGCTGTCGCCGAAGCGGTCGGCGCGGACCCCGAGGCGCTCGAGGAGCGCGAGGAACAGGTTGGCGAGCGGCGTGGGATCGGGGAAGCGGACGTGGCGGCCGGGGTTCAGCGTCCCGCCGCCGCGCCCCGCCAGCAGCAGGGGCAGGTTGCTGTGCAGGTGCTTGTTCCCCTCGCTGATGCCGCCTCCGTGCAGCACGAGGCTCTGGTCGAGCAGGGTCCCGTCGCCG
>JACQFK010000165.1 GCA_016200125.1 Planctomycetota bacterium | reverse complement strand
TCCGCACATCCGGCAGGCGCTGGAGGAGTTCAAGGGGGTTGAGCGGCGATTCCAGATCCTGGGCGAGAAGGGCGGCATCCTGGTGGTGGACTACTACGGCCATCACCCGACGGAGATCCAGGCGACGCTCAAGGCCGCGCGGGAGCGCTACCCCGAGCGGAAGATCTGGTGCGTCTTCCAGCCCCACCAGACCTCGCGGACGAAGATCTTCATGAAGGAGTTCGCGCGCTCGTTCACCGACGCCTCCGTCGTGCTCCTTCCGGAGATCTACGAAGCTCGGGCGAACGGCGAGAAGCGGGTCTCGAGCGCCGATCTGGCCCAGGCGATCAGCGAGACCGGCAAGGCGGCGCTCTTCATGCCCACCTTCGACGAGGTCGTCGCCTTCCTCAAGGAGAAGGCCACCCCCGACTGCCTGATCCTCACGATGGGCGCCGGCAACGTCGACCAGATCGCCCGCCGCTTCCTGCGGGAATAGCGCCCTCCCGCCGCGGGGCCGCGTGTTTCATTTCCATGATCCTTCGACTGGGTCTCGCCGCTCTGCTGATGGCGGCCGCTCCCGCCCGGGCCGACAAGCCGAACATCGTGATCATCTTCGCCGACGACCTGGGCTACGGCGACCTCGGCTGCTACGGCCATCCCACGATCCGGACGCCGAACCTCGACCGGATGGCCGCCGAGGGGATGCGCTTCACCGACTTCTACGTCGCGGCGCCGGTCTGCACGCCGAGCCGCGCGGCGCTGCTCACGGGGCGCTACGCGGTGCGCAGCGGGATGGCGAGCGAGAAGCGGCGCGTGCTGTTCCCGAACTCCGGCGGCGGCCTGCCCGAGGGCGAAATCACGATCGCGGAGGGATTGAAGAGCCGCGGCTATGCCACCGCGATCATCGGAAAGTGGCACCTGGGACATCTCCCCCCGCATCTGCCGATGCGGCAGGGCTTCGATTCGTATTTCGGTCTGCCGTACTCGAACGACATGGACCGCCTGCCCAAACTGGAGCCGGGCCTGCCCGCCTGGTCCCAGAACAACGTGCCGCTGATGCGGAACGGGGAGATCCTCGAGCGGCCGGCGAATCAGACGACGCTGACGCGCCGCTACACGGAAGAGGCGGTGGAGAAGATCAAGGCCGGCCGCGAGAAGCCGTTCTTTCTCTATCTCGCCCATTCGATGCCTCACGTGCCGCTGTTCGCGTCCGAGGCCTTCGCGGGGAAGAGCCCGCGCGGCCTCTACGGCGACGTGATCGAGGAGCTCGACTGGAGCGTCGGCCAGGTGCTCGCGGCGATCCGCGCCGCGGGGATCGAGAAGAAGACGCTCGTCGTCTTCACGAGCGACAACGGGCCCTGGCTCATCATGAACCAGAACGGCGGCTCGGCGGGCCTGCTCCAGGAGGGGAAGGGGAGCACCTGGGAGGGCGGGATGCGCGAACCGGCGATCTTCTGGTGGCCCGGAACGATCGCGGCCGGGGTCGTGACGCGCGACCTCGCCTGCACGATGGATCTCTTCACGACGTCGCTCAAGCTCGCCGGCGCCGAGGTTCCGGCGGACCGCCCGATCGACGGCGTCGATCTCTCTCCGCTCCTGTTCGGCAAGGGTCCGGGGCCGAGGCAGATCATGGTCTACTACCGCGACACGACCGTCTACGCGATCCGGAAGGGCGCCTGGAAGATGCACGTGACGACGCGGTCGGCCTACGGCAAGGACGCGCCGCTGAAGCACGACCCGCCGCTGCTCTTCAACCTCGCGGAGGATCCGGGCGAGAAGTACAATCTCGCGGCGAAGCACCCCGAGGTCGTCGCCGAGCTGAAGAAGCTGCTCGCGGATCACGAGGCGACGGTGACGCCGGTCGAGAATCAGCTGGAAAAGGAACTTCCGAAGTAGGGGGCGCGGACGGCGTCCTATATCTCATGATGAACGTCGTTTTCGCCGCGGTCCTTCTGGTGCAGGCCACGGCCGACGATCCGCCCGCGCTGACCTCGACGATCGACTCCGCGGTCAAGGGCATCTCCGGGTACGCGCTCAAGGCAGGCTCCAAGCCGGTGGCCGACGACGTCTTCCTCAAGCGGATCATGCGGGACTTGGTGGACGCGGCGCCCGCAGCGGCCGAGCTCAAGGCCTTCGTCGACGATCCCGATCCGAAGAAGCGCGCGAAGCAGATCAACGCGCTCCTGGAGGATCCCCGCTTCGGGCCGTTCTGGGCGGATCGGTTTTCGGAAGTGTTCTTCGGCGAAGCGCGGCCGGTCCGTTTCCTGGGCCTGGGAGAGCTCAGCCCGGGCGTCGAGTTCGCGATCTTTCCGGCGTTCAAGAGGTGGTTCGGCTCGATGCTGCAGAGGGACAGGCCCTGGACGGACATCGTGAGCGGGCTGCTGGATGCGCGGGGATCGACGGAAGGCGACCCGTCGCTCGCCTACAAGCTCTCGCGGTACCGCGCGCCGGGGATGCAGCAAGCTTTCGCCGAGGGAGTGTCGCGGCACTTCCTGGGGATCCGGCTGACCTGCGCCCGTTGCCACGACCATCCCTACGACAAGTGGCGCATGGAGGACTACTACGGGCTCGCGGCTTTCGCGGCGGGGCAGCAGGCCGATCGCCATGACGGCGGCGTCGTGATCAAGTACCGCGATAGCGCCGAGATCGAAATGACGGCGCTGAAGAACCCAAAGTCCAAGGACATCCGGAGCGTCTCGGGAACGGTCACGCCGGCCTTCCTCTTCGGGCAGAAGCCGGGACCTCACGAGGATTGGATGAAGTACCTCGGGGACTACCTGTCGGACCGCTCGACCACTCAACTGCCGCGGGAACTCGCCAATCGCGTCTGGGGCTGGCTCTTCGGCTGGGGCGTGGTCAACCCGGTCGACGATTTCAACATGAGGAACAAGGCGCTCTCGCCCGCGCTGCTGGAGGCGATGACGCGCTACCTGATCGACAACAAGTACTCCCTCAAGAGCCTGCTGCGCGCGATCTGCAACACGCAGGAGTACCAGCTGCCCACGCCGGAGGAGGCGCCGGAGATCATGAGCTTCCGCCATCTCGCGTCGGCGAAATTCGCGCTCGGCGGATACACGCCGCTGGACAGCAAGAAGCTGGCGGTGAAGATCAGCTTCACGGCGCCGCCCTCCTGGGTGCGGGTGGTGCCGAAGGCCGGGCCGGGCGGAACCCGGATGCTGTACCTGCTGCCCGATCGCGAGGACAAGACCCGCCGCGCGCAGCTGTGGGTGATCGAGGGGAAGACGGAGGAACTCAATCCGGGCCAGTTCGTGAAGGCCAGGACTGCCACGACCGCCGTGGAGGGGCGTCTGAAGTTCAGCCTGATGGAAGTGACGGGAGTCTACAGCTGCCGCCCGGGGGCAGACGCTCCCCTCGACTATTCGATCCTGATGGCCCAGGGGGAGTTCACGTCGGGCGCCCTGACGGCCTTCAGGCTGGAAGGTCCGGCCGCCGTCGTCGCGGGCGCCCGCGAGGACTTCCTCACGCTGCTCAAGACCGCCTCCAAGGACTGAGAGCCTGTGAAATAATCGGTCTGACGGTCGAACTTTAAAAACTCTGCCCCTACTCTCCGGGTTAAAAGGATGAAGGACCTGGAGAGGGACGCGATGAGCAACGCAGATATCTTCGGCAGTATCCCTGAAGATGGCAAGACCCCACCCGCCCCTGAGCATCAGTCCACCGGCACGCCACGTCTGCTGAGACCCGACCGACATCAGATGAGGTTCGTCCCCACGAGTTTGGACGCGCTGGTGGAGGAGGATCATCGAGTGCGCGGGGTGTGGGCGGTGGTCGAGAAGTTGGACCTGACGGCATTCGAGGACGAGATCGCTGCGCGGGGGGAGACAGCCGGACGATCGGCGATTGACCCCCGCATCCTGGTGGGGCTGTGGCTGTACGGGACGAGCGAGGGAATCGGGAGCGCCCGGGAACTGGCGCGGCTGTGCGAGGAGCACAACGCCTATCGGTGGATCTGTGGAGGCGTGGGAGTGAACTACCACACGCTCTCTGATTTCCGGGTTGGCCATGCCCAGGCACTGGATGATCTGATGACCCAGGTGCTGGCGGTGCTGACGCACGAGGGGATGGTGGAGCTCAAACGGGTTGCTCAAGACGGCATGAAGATCCGGGCGAGTGCCGGCGCGGCGTCGTTCCGGCGGGAAGCCAGCCTCCAGAAGTGCGTGGAAGAAGCGCGCCAGCACGTCGAAGAGGTGAAGCGCGAGAACCAGGAGGGAAAGCTGGCCGCCCGGCAGGCTGCCCGCCGGGAGACGGTGGCACAAGAACGTTTACAGCGGGTGGAGAAGGCGTTGGCGGAGTTGCCGAAGGTACGCGAGGCCAAGAAGCCGAAGGATCAGCCGAAATCCCGCGCCTCCACCACCGATCCGGAAGCGCGGGTGATGAAGATGGGCGACGGCGGGTATCGCCCTGCCTACAACGCCCAGTTCGCGACGGACACGAAGACTCGGATCATCGTGGGAGTGGAGGTCACCAACAGCGGGGGCGACTACGGCCAGATGCCGCCGATGCTTCAGAACATCCAGAAGCGGCATGGGCGAACGGTAGAGGAATACCTGGTGGACGGAGGGTTCGCCAAGAAAGAGGCGATCCAGGATGCCGCCGATCTTGGCATTACCGTCTATGCACCTCTGCAGAAGCCGAAGAAAGACGGGGTCGACCCCCATCAACCCAAGGAGAGCGATTCACCGGAGATCGCCGCTTGGCGGCAGCGCATGAGCACGCAGGCGGCAAAGAAGATCTACAAGGACCGGGCCGCCACAGCGGAGACCACGAACGCCGACCTGCGCATCCATCGCGCTTTGGATCGTCTCCAGGTGCGAACACTCCCGAAAGTGCGCTGCGTGATCCTATGGGCCGCCCTGGCCTACAACATCCTGCGGATGATCACATGATCATCCAGGTAGGAGGTGGGTGTCGCTGACAGGTTGATGTAGTCGGCAGCGAATCCGGTGATTACGCCGGGTAGCCAGGGCTACCCTCGCTTGGGTTCCAGGAATTCATTCACAGGCTCTGACCCCTCCCGGCCTCCTCGTTCAATTGAGCATTCGCTTTGACATTTTATAAGTTATATGTTATGATTTGGGCGG
>JACQFK010000069.1 GCA_016200125.1 Planctomycetota bacterium | reverse complement strand
TTCGGTTTCCCGGGTTCGGGCTTGGGCTTGGTCATCTCCTCGTAGGCCAGCGTGGCCGCGCGCCAGATGCGGAGGGGGGTCTCCTTGGAGAAGGAGAGGTCCCAGAGGAAGTTGATGACCTCCTCGCGCGAGATCATGTACCAGCCGCCCACCGTGCGGCGGGCCCGCAGCCGGCCTTCCTCGATCCAGCGCACGACGGTCGTCCGGCTTGCCTGGATGAGCGTGGCGAGATGCCCGGTGCTGAACTTCTCCCGGTCTTCCAGTCGGCCTTTCGGCATCACAGGCCCCCGATCGCTGTCCGCCCTCTTGCCCATTATAGCCCGGATTTGAATGAAATTGAATTCCCGATGCACATTTGCATTTCCGGCCCCCGGCCTTTCCCATGAGACACCGGCCATCGAGGCGCTTTGACGAAGGGCGGGCCGGCGTCTATAATCGCCCGCGTGAAACCGGAGTTCGTGCACCTTCACGTCCACAGCGACTACTCGTTCCTCGACGGCGCCTGCAAGATCAACGACCTCGTGGCGCGCGTCTCCAGCCTCGGCATGAAGGCCTGCGCCCTGACGGACCACGGCAACATGCTCGGCGCGATCGAGTTCTACGACGCCGCCCTCAAGAAGGGCGTGAAGCCCATCATCGGCATGGAGGCCTACGTCGCCCCGCGCTCGCGCCTCGACCGCAAGGACGTCAAGGGGCTGAAGGAGCCCCACCACCACCTCACCCTCCTCGTGCGCAACGAGAAGGGCTACCGCAACCTCCTCAAGCTCACCTCGGCCTCCTACAAGGAGGGCTTCTACGGCCGGCCCCGCATGGACAAGGAGATCCTCGCCGCCCACCACGAGGGCCTCCTCGCCCTCTCGGGCTGCCCCCACTCCGAGTTCGGCATGGCCTGCCGGACCGACCAGCCGGACAAGGCCCTCAAGGCCGCCGACGACTTCCGCCAGATCTTCGGCGCCGAGAACTTCTACCTCGAGGTCCAGAACCACGGGCTCGACGAGGAGAAGAAGATCTTCGAGGGCGCGACGGCCGCCGCCCGCGACCTGGGCCTCAAGCTTGTCGCGACCAACAACGTCCACTACATGAGCCGGGACGACGACAAGGCCCACGACGCCCTCCTCGCCCTGGGCGCCGGAAAGATGGTCTCCGATCCCGACCGCCTCCGCTACCCGGCGCCCGAGTTCTACCTGAAGTCGCCCGAGGAGATGGCCCAGGCCTTCACTCACTGCCCCGAGGCCCTGAAGGGCTCAGTCGAGGTCGCCGAGCGCTGCAACCTCGAGCTCCGCTTTAACGAGATCCACCTCCCGAAGTTTGACCTCCCGAACTCCACGCAGACGGCGGGCGAGTACCTCAAGACCCTCTGCGAGCAGGGCGCGAAGCAGAAGTTCGGCGACCCGATCCCCGAGCACGTGAAGACCCGCATGGAGTTCGAGCTCGGGGTCATGGAAAAGATGGGCTTCGCCAGCTACTTCCTCATCGTCTGGGACCTGCGCCGCTTCGCGATCCAGAGCGGCATGCGCGTGGGCCCCGGCCGCGGCTCGGCCGCCGGCTCGCTCGTCAGCTACCTGCTCGACATCACCTCCGTCGACCCCCTCCGCTACGGCCTGATCTTCGAACGCTTCCTCAACCCCTCGCGCAAGGAGATGCCCGACATCGACCTCGACTTCTCCGACGAGGACCGCGGCCGCATCATCGAGTACATCTTCGAGCGCTACGGGCACGACAAGGTCGCCCAGATCATCACCTACGGGACCCTCAAGGCCCGCGCCGTGCTGCGCGACGTCGGCCGCGTCCTCGGCATCGAGCTCAAGCGCATCGACCAGATCGCCAAGTAGATCCCCAAGGTCCTCGACATCACGCTCCACGACGCCGCGCGCCTGGAGCCCGAGCTCCAGAAGGACATCGACCAGGATCCACAGGTCCGGGAGCTCTGGGAGATCTCCCTCCGCCTCGAGGGCAACTGAACGCGCTCTCGAAGCTCGGGATCCTGAAGATCGACATCCTGGGTCTCGAAACCCTCACCGTCCTCCACCGCGCGACGAAGCTGATCGAGAAGGTGCAGGGCGTGAAGGTCGACCTAGCGAAGATCCCCCTCGACGACAAGGACACCTACGCGATGCTCGGCCGCGGCACCGTGAAGGGGGTGTTCCAGCTGGAGACCTCGCGCGGCATGCGCGAGCTCGTCCAGAAGATGAAGCCCGACCGCATCGACGACCTCATCGCCACGATCGCGCTCTTCCGCCCCGGCCCGCTCCAGTCGGGCATGGTCGAGTCCTACATCCGCTGCAAGCACAAGCTGGAGCCGATCAAGTCGCTGCACCCCTCGATCGACCCCATCCTGGCCGAGACCAACGGCGTCATCCTCTACCAGGAGCAGGTGATGAGGATCGCCAACGTCATGGCCGGCTTCTCGATGGCCGACGCCGACGGCCTGCGGAAGGCGATGGGCAAGAAGATCCCCGACATCATGGCGAAGTACAAGGACCAGTTCGTGAAGGGCGCCGTGAAGAACGGGGTGAAGGAGGACGTCGCGGTCCAGGTCTTCGACCTGATGGCCTTCTTCGCGGGCTACGGCTTCAACAAGAGCCACAGCGCCGCCTACGGCATCATCTCCTACCAGACCGCCTACCTGAAGGCGAAGTGGCCCGTGGAGTACATGGCCGCCGGCATGTCCGTCGCGATGGGCGACACCGACAAGCTCGCCTC
>JACQFK010000164.1 GCA_016200125.1 Planctomycetota bacterium | reverse complement strand
TCCTGCTGGCGGACGAGCCCACGGGCAACCTCGACTCGAAGACGGCCTCCGAGATCCTGGACCTCCTCAAGGCTCTCGCGGGGAAGACGATCCTCATCGTCACCCACGACCGAGCGCTCGCCGACGGCTTCGCCCGCCGCACGGTCGAGCTCCGCGACGGAAAGGTGGTGTCCGACGAACGCCGCTGACACCCTCGCGATGGCCTGGTCGAACCTCGACCGCCGCAAGGGGCGCACCGCGCTCACCGCGGCGGGCGTGGTCATCGGCGTGGCGTCGCTGGTGCTCATGGTGTCGCTGGGGCTCGGGCTCCAGAAGCAGGTGGTCCAGATGTTCGAGACCGACGAGTCGCTTCGGACGCTCCGGGTCCACCGGGTGAAGGGCGATGCCGGGAAGAAGAAGTCCACGTCCTTCGGCTTCGGATTCGACTCGCAGATGATCCCGCTGACCGACAAGGATCTGGAAGACATCCGGAAGCTCCCGGGCGTGGCGGGGGCCTGGCCGGAGCTCGACCTTTTCCTCCGCCTGGCCGTCGACGGATCCAAGGGCCTCGTCCACCCCGTCGAGGGGATTGCGCCGGAGGAGGAGGGCGGCTACGCGAAGCACCTCGTGGCCGGGGCGATGTGGACCCGCCGCGAGGAGCGGGTCTGCCTGGTGCCCAAGGCGCTGGCGGAGTCCCGGCTGAACCTCGCGCCGGCCGACGCGATCGGCCGGAAGATCACCTTCAGCAGTTTCATGCAGGAGGAGGGCGACGCGTTGCCCGAGGACGAGTTCACGATCGTCGGGGTGCTCGGCGACGAGGCCTTCAGCTTCATGGGAAGGCCGATCATCGTGCCGCTCGAACGGGGCCTGACGCTGCGGGAGCGGAAGGCCTCCCATCCGATGCTGCCGTCCAAGAAGGGGAGTTACCTTTTCGCCCGCCTGCGGCTGACCGATCCGCGCGCGAGTGCGGACGTGGCGGCCCGGCTGCGGAACCTGGGCTTCAACCCGCTCAGCGCCGTCGAGCTGCTCAAGCAGATCAATGTGGTTTTTCTGGTGCTCGAAGCGTTCATGGCCTGCGTCGGCGGGATCGGTCTTGTCGTGTCACTCTTTGGGATCGCGAACACGATGGCCATGGCCGTCCTTGAACGGACGCGGGAGATCGGTATCATGAAGGCGCTCGGGGCCCGAAACGGCGACATCGGCCGCCTGTTCCTCGCGGAGGCGGGGGGGATCGGCGCGCTGGGAGGGGTCGTCGGACTCGCGGGGGGCGTCCTGATCGGCAAGCTGCTGAACGCCGTCGCCCACCTCCCGGCGTTCGAGGTGCCGGAGAACGTCAGCCTGTTCCACGTTTCCTATTGGCTGGCCGGGGGATCGGTCCTGTTCTCGATCCTGGTCAGCATCGTGGCCGGATGGATTCCCGCGCGCCGCGCCGCGCGGATGGAGCCCGTGGCCGCCGTGAGGTACGAATGAAGGGTGTCGCGCTCGCCGTCCTCCTGCTGCTCTCCCAGGATCCCGCTCCCAGCGGGGTGGCGATCGAGCGGACCGTGCGGCGGACCACCATCGACTGGCTGGGCAGGCGCGAGGAGATCCAGCGCAAGGAGCTCCTGCTCGTCAAGGGGCCGAACCTCGCGATCATCGACCTGACGTTCGGCGAGCGGCTGATCATCCGGGGCGACCGGAAAAAGATCACCAAGGCCGATCCGCTGGCCCGCGAATACGCCGAGTTCAGCTTCGACGAGGCGGCCGCGCTCCGGAAGGCGGCGCTCGACGGCGTCCGCGCCGCCAAGGCGCGCGTGCCGGGGACGCCGGACGAGAAGGAACTGGAGGCGATCCTCGAAGGCTTCGACCAGTTCGCGACGGCGCCCACAGTGGAGCTCAAGGCCGAAGCGGCGCAGCGCGAGGTGATCGTGAACGGGGACCGCGTGCGCGCCTCGGTGCAGGTGAACGCGAAGCTCCAGGCGCCGGGCTGGATGGAGGCGCTCGCGGCCGCCGGCGCCTTCCACCCCTCGGTGGCGGAGAAGCTTCGCGGGCTGGGCGGCATCCCGGTGAAGGGCACCCTGCGCTACGCGCTGTTCCTGGACCGCGTCGTGGAGCAGTTCGACGTGACCGCGGCCGGGCCGCGCGAGGTGGCGGACGCCGAATTCGAGCTTCCCGCCGGACTCGTCCGCGCGCCCCTCAAGGGCTTCGAGCATCCGCCCGAGCGCAAGTTCTCGAGGCCGGCGAACCTGAAGACGTCCTTCAAGGAGGACGAAGGAGAGAAGCCCAAGCCGGAGCCGGAGAAGAAGCCGTGACCCCCAAGCAGCTCGAAGTCCTCCGCTACGTGGAGGACTTCACGCAGCGGAACGGCTACTCGCCCACGCTCCAGGAGGTCGCCGACCACCTCAAGATCACCAAGGTCACGGTGCTCAGCCACCTGCGGCAGCTCGAGAAGGCGCGCCACGTCAAGCGCAGCTACTACCGCCGCCGGGGGATCGAGATCCTCACCTCGACCCGGCGCCTGCCCGTCACCGGGCGCATCGCCGCGGGACGTCCGATCGAGGCGATCGTCCATCCGGACGAGCTCGACGTCCTGGGCGTCATGAAACCCGGGAAGGAATACTTCGCGCTCGAGGTGCGGGGGAACTCGATGATCGAGGACCACATCCGCGACGGAGACTACGTCATCGTCGAGCGGACGCCCTCGGCGCGCAACGGGGAGACCGTCGTCGCCCTCCTCGAGGGCGGCGAGGCGACGCTCAAGCGGTTCTACCGCGACAACGGCCGCATCCGCCTCCAGCCCGCGAACGGGACGATGGCCCCGATCGTCGTCGACCGGGTCGACATCCAGGGCGTCGTGGTCGGAGTCTTCCGCAGGCTCTGATGGTCCGGGCGCGGCTGCTCATCTCGGGGATCGTCCAGGGGGTGGGGTACCGCTGGTCCTGCCGGCGCGAGGCGCAGGGCCTCGGGCTGACGGGCTGGGTCAGGAACCTCCCCGACGGCCGCGTCGAGGCGCTGCTCCAGGGGACGCGGGAGCAGGTCGAGCAGATGATCAAGTGGTGCTACCGCGGTCCGGAAGAGTCGCGCGTTTCCGACATCGCGGTCTCCTACGAGGAGGGCCCCGAGGAGTTCCGGGACTTCGGAATCAGGTGAGCGCATGAGCGAGACGCGGATCCGCCGGCTCGAGGGCCTGGGCAATCTCGAGTTCTTCAAGCGCCACGCCCGGCCCGGCTGCGTCGGGCTCTTCGGCGGCAGCTCGGCGATCGACCGTGCGATCCGCCGCGGGCAGAGCGGACTCTACGGAGAGGGGAAGCCCAGCCTCTGGTCTCACGCGGCTCTCTTCGAAGGGGAGCGGGTCGACGGGCAGCAGTGGCTCATCGAGAGCGACTTCGAGGTCGGCCAGGGCCAGGTCCGCAACGGCGTGCAGGAGAACCGGGTCGAGAAATACGCGAGCGAGAAGGAGTGGCCCAACCTCGCCGTGCTCGACTTCGGGCTCAAGGAGAAGGAGGCCCGCCGGATCGTGGTGGCCGGGCTGGACCTCGTCGCCCGGCGCACGAACTACGACCTGGGCGGAATCCTCGAGACCTACTGGGCGATGATGCGCAAGACCATGAACCGGGGCCGCGAGAAGGACTCGACCTTCTGCTCGGCGTTCGTGCGGGCGGTCTTCCAGCACGCGGGGCTCGACCTGACCCCCGGCATCGCCGTCCAGCACACGCTGCCCGAGCAG
>JACQFK010000177.1 GCA_016200125.1 Planctomycetota bacterium | reverse complement strand
GGCTGGCTCCATGGTCGAGCAATTCCCGCGCGGGAGGGTTCCTTCGCCATCAGAATCGGCTACCGGGATACGCTCTTAGTCAGCAAGCAGATTGCTGGATGGCTTCATACGCCCTGACAAGTGAAGTCATTGGAGTTTTCCTCGATTCTCCATTTTCACCTTTGGACCTTCTTGCCGTGGCCGGGCCTGGATTCCCCAATTCCGGTTCTCTTCGCATACTGATGCACTTGTTCGATTGAAAAAACTAACACGGCCTTGCACCGTCGACAACCCTCAAGCGATCGGTCCTGGACCTTCGTTGAATTGATGAAGTTGTTTCGATGTCCACAAACCGGACAAATAAATGTAAGGCGCTTCGTCATGTCCACGGACCTTTTCACCGGCATCGTCTCTCTACCTTGGATTCGCGGAGACGATATCTTGGAGTTCGGCATCACCGAACACGAGAGGAATCCAACTAAGAACGGGTTGGGTACAGCACTTGCAAGTGCTCACGCTTCCACGCTTCCGATTGACTTCAGTGGGCTTGTCATGCCCGGGGAATCCCCTCTGCTTTAGGAAGCGGTATCTGTAGCGAAATGCCCGCTCAGCCCTTGACGGGGATCGGCCGGCCCTTTTCGTCCACTGCCACGAAGGTGATCTCCGCCTCGGTGACGACGACGCGCTTCGAAGGGTCCTGCCAGCGCTGGGCTTCGACCTCGACCTGGATGGTCACCGACGTCGTGCCCACTTTCTTGGTCTTCGTGAAGAACGAGACGGTGTCGCCCACGTAGACCGGCTTCTTGAACACGACCTCCTTCATCGCCACGGTGACGAAGCGCTTGGCGGCGTGCTTGCGCGCCTCGGTGACGCCGGCCAGGTCGATGTGAGACAGGATCACGCCGCCGAAGATCGAGCCCTGGGCGTTGGTGTCGCGGGGGAGGAGGATGACGCGGATGGCGGGATCGCGCATCCCCCGAGCCTACCAAATGGGAGTTCGCCGCACAAAGTCCTTTCCCGACGGCGGACTCACCCTGAGCGAGCGGAGCGAGTCGAAGGCGTTGCATGGTTCGACTCGCCTGCGGCTCGCTCACCATGAGTCGCCCGCAAGGAAGCCCTGGTGCGGGCGACTCAAATGGAATTCCTTGTTGTCGAGAACCGGCGGCGGTAGAATCGGCGCGGAGCGCATCGGGTATGCGCCCCCGAGGGAAGGGAATGTCGGGAAAGACCACGTCGCGCGTCCTTGAAAGCGTCGAATCCCGCTCCCGCCACCTCGTCCAGCGCCTCCAGAAGCTCCAGGAGATCGGCACCCAGCTCTCCGCGGAGCAGGACCTCACCAAACTGCTCGACCTCATCCTCCGGGAAAGCCGCCATCTCACCAACGCGGATGCGGGCACGGTCTTCGTCCGCGTGGACGAGGTGGAGACGATCGAGCACGCCACCGGGAAGGACAACATCCACAAGGTCACCCCCTTCCTGGTGATCAAGGTCGCGCAGAACGACTCCATCAAGTTCGCGTTCAAGGAGATGAAGCTGCCCTTCGACCGGAAGACGATCTCCGGCCACGTGGCGGCCTCGGGGGAGGTCCTGAACCTCGAGGACGTCTACCAGCTTCCCGCCGACGCCCCCTACGCGTACTCGAAGTCCTTCGACCAGAAGTCCGGCTACCGCTGCAAGTCGATGCTGGTGATCCCCATGAAGAACCGCGAGGGGGACATCATCGGCGTCATCCAGCTGATCAACAAGAAGAAGGACCCGCTCAGCCAGCTCGAATCGCCGGAGAGCGTGGAGCGCGCGGTTACCGCCTTCGACCCCTTCGACGAGGAGTTCGTGATGTCCCTGGCCTCGCAGGCGGGGATCTGCATCGAGAAGGCGAAGCTCTACGACGACATCGAGAAGATGTTCGAGGGGCTGGTCAGCTCGTTCACGCTGGCCCTGGAGCGCAGCAACCGCACGACCTACGGCCATTGCATGCGGGTGGCCCGCTACGGGGGGGCGATCGCCGCGGCGATGAACGACTCGCCACCCGAGCTCTTCGGCGGCCTCAAGTTCACGCCGGTGCAGATGAAGGAGCTGCGCTACGCGGCGCTGCTCCACGACATCGGCAAGATCGCCGTCCCCGAGGCCGTGCTCGACAAGCAGAACAAGCTGCTCGACAGCGAGATCGCCACGATCCAGTACCGGCTCGCCTACGCCAAGTCTCAGGGAAAGCCGGCGGCGAAGGTGGAGGGCTGGATCCAGGCGGTGAAGCGGATCAACATCCCCCGGGGCCTTTCGCCCGAAGACAAGGCGCTGCTGAGCGAGGTGGCGGCCGAGAAGTTCACGGACGTGGACGGCGCGGAGAAGCCGCTGCTCAGCCCCCGCGAGCTGGAGAACCTGGGGATCGAGCGGGGCAACCTGACGGCCGGTGAGCGCAAGCAGATCGAGCAGCACATCGTCGACACCTGGGAGATCCTCAAGCGCATCCCCTGGCCGCGCGACTTCCGCGCGGTGGCGAACATCGCGGCCTGCCACCACGAGAAGATCAACGGCTCGGGCTACCCCTGGAAGCTGAAGGGCGACGAAGTGCCCCTCGGCGGCCAGATCCTCGCCATCGTCGACATCTTCGAGGCGCTCACCGCCAAGGACCGTCCCTACAAGCCGGCGATCCCGGTGGACAAGGCGATCGCCATCGTGCAGGACGAGGTGAACCGCGGCGCGCTGAACGCGAAGCTCTGGCAGCTCTTCCTCGACCGCAAGATCTACCACATCTTCGTGGACGAAACCGGCTTCGTCCACCGGCCCCCGGTCCCGACGCTGCCCCAGTGATGGAAACCCGCCCCCTCGGCCGGACCGGGCCGCGCGTCGGCGTCATCGGCGTCTGTCCCGGGAGCGACGCGGTCGCCCGGCGCGCCCGCGAGCTGGGCTGCACGCTGATCTGGGATGGGGCGGCGCCGCAGGGCGCAGGACTCGTCCGCTACAACCTGCTCGATCAGAAGAAGGCCAACGAGGAGATTTCGCGCCATGCCCGGGAGGGAAGGGGCGTGGTGGCGGTCCACGTCCTCGCCGGCGGCGCGCTCGCGGGGCGGAAGGAGCATCGCTATGGCCACCGGGTCGACGCGCTGAAGTGCCTGGTCAAGCCGGGCCGCACGCTCGTGCAGGCGGGGATCCAGTTCGTGCTGGCGAACGAGTCGGTGAGCGCGGCAATGATCCGGGTCACCACGGTCGCCCACCTCGAGGAGCTCGTTTCCGCGCCCGACGCCCCGCCGCTCACGGGCCAGGACCTCGAGCAGATCTTCGAGCTCTGGGCCAACCGCTTCGAGTGACACGACAAAACGCACCGTCTGTTTTGTCGGGTCGTGAGTCGCGCTGGGGCTTGAATTGGCGGGCCATACCCGCTACAACGCAGTCACTCATGCATCGCATTTTCGCAGGGATGGCCTTCTGGGCCGTGGTCTTCATGGCGGGAGAGGGCGTCCTCGGCGTCCTCACCAAACGGGTCGAGCCCGCCCTCGTGGGCTGGCACATGATGTTCGGCGTGTTCGTGGGGATCTACATCGCCATCCTCCAGGTGATGGTGATGTTCCACTTCATCGGGAGCGGCAAGGAGATCAAGCAGGCGATGGAGGTCGTCGGGGCCGACGCGGAAATCGTCAAGCGGATCCGGCGGATGAAGATGCAGGTGATGCCCGCGGCGACCTTCGCGCCGCTGCTGGTGGGGGCGGGCGTGATCCTGGGGGGCGAGGCCCAGATGAAGGTCTGGGGCCTGGGCGGCTGGCCGCACCTGCTGCTCTCCGGCGCCGGCCTGCTCCTCAACCTGTACGCATTCCCGATCGAGTACCGCTGCCTGGTGGCCAACCTCGAGCTGCTGCGCGAAGTGGACGAGCGGCTGAAGCGGGAACTTGCCCCCGGTCTCTACCATGAATGAGACGGCGGAAGAGTACTTCCGGCGCGCCTACGCGGCGCAGATGGCGGGCGAGCTCGACCGGGCCGTGGACTTCTACAAGAAGTCGATCGAGCTGGGTCCGACGGCGGAGGCCCACACCTTCCTGGGCTGGACCTACAGCTTCCAGCGGAAATACCCGGAGGCGATCGCCGAGTGCCGCAGGGCGATCGAGGTGGACCCGGAGTTCGGGAACCCCTACAACGACATCGGCGCGTACCTGATCGAGCTGGGCCGCTGGGAGGAGGCGATCCCCTGGTTCGAGAAGGCGATCGAGGCGCCGCGCTACGACCCGCGCCATTTCCCCCACTTCAACCTGGCGCGGGTCTACATCCAGAAGTACGACTACGAGCCGGCGATCCGCCACCTGCGGCTCGCCCTCGAGCTGGAGCCGGGCTACGGGTCGGCCCGCCGCGAGCTGCAGCGCCTCCTGACCCGGATGAACTGAAGCCGGAGGCCCCGGTGTCTTTCCCCTGATGAGCGGAGATTCGGCAGCGATGAAGACGGCGAACGTGATCTACGCGGCGAGCGAGACCGACGCGAACCTGTTCTACGCCACGAAATTCCTGGTGGGCGATCCAGTCGCCTATGTCGAGACCGGGCGGAAGAAGGCGCTCGTGCTGAACGACCTCGAGATCGGCCGCGGGCGCGACGAGGCGGAGGTCGACGAGATCCTGTCGCTCTCCGAGATCACCCGGAAGATCGGCAAGGGCTGCACGATGGCCCAGGTGATCGAGAAGGTGCTCCGCGACCGCGGGCACTCCGCCTGCACGGTGCCGGCGAACTTCCCGCTGGAGCTCGCCGACCAGATCCGCGCGCGCCGGATCAAGGTCGAGGCGAAGGCCGGCTCCTTCTACCCGCAGCGGCTGATCAAGACCCCCGCGGAGATCCGGGCGATCGAGGCGGCCCAGCGCGCCACCGAGGACGCCGTCCACGCGGCGCTCGACCTGCTGCGGCGGGCGAAGATCCGCGGCCACAAGATCTACTCCCGGGGCGAGGTGGTGACGAGCGAGCTCCTGAAGCGGGCCATCAACGTCGCGCTCATGGAGCGGAACTGCATCGCGAAGAACACGATCGTGTCCTCCGGCGACCAGGGCTGCGACCCGCACAACCGCGGCAGCGGCCCGATCCGGCCCGACCAGACCCTCATCCTCGACGTCTTCCCGCGCTCCGGCGATTCCCACTACTTCGCCGACCAGACTCGCACCGTGGTGAAGGGGAAGGCGACCCCGGCGGTGAAGCGGCTCTACGCGGCGGTCCTCGAGGCCCAGGAGGTCGGCATCGCCGCGGTGCGCCACGGCGTGAACGGCCGCGCGGTCCACGAGGAGGTGAAGAAGGTCTTCGACCGGCTCGGCTACAAGACCGAGCCGCGCAACGGGAAGATGGTGGGCTTCTTCCACGGCACCGGCCACGGCGTGGGGCTCGACATCCACGAGGCGCCGTCGGTGGGCGCCCGCGACAGCCTGCTGGAGACCGGAGCGGTGGTGACGGTCGAGCCCGGGCTCTATTACTTCGGCGTCGGCGGCGTGCGGATCGAAGACATGGTCCTGGTCACGAAGTCGGGCTGCCGCAACCTCACGAAGTTCCCCAAGGCGCTCAAAGACTTGGAGCTCTAGGCGCCGTAGCATAGTCATGCGTCTGCTCCTCGCGGCACTCCTTCTCTTCCAGGCCGACGAGGCCGACCTCCTGATCCGCGGCGCCCTGATCCACGACGGCGGCGGCAAGGACCCGATCCAAGGCGATCTTGCGATCAAGGGCGACACGATCCTCGCGGTCGGGGAATGGAAGGGGACGGCGAAGAAGACGATCGACGCGAAGGGCCTCGTCGCCGCGCCGGGCTTCATCGATCTCCACAACCACTCCGACACGTCCATCCTGGCCGAGGAGACCCGCGACAACTTCAACTACACCTCGCAGGGCTGCACGACGATCGTCACGGGCAACTGCGGGGGCGGCGCGCTGGACGCCGCCGCGCTCTTCAAGCAGATCGACCAGAACGGCGCCGGCAGCAACGTGATCCATCTCGTCCCCCATGGAGCGCTGAGGTCGAAGGTGTTCGGTTCCCAGCGGCGGCCGCCGACCTCCGACGAGCTCGAGAAGATGAGGGCGCTCGTGGAGAAGGGGATGAGGGCCGGCGCGTGGGGGATCTCGACCGGCCTGATCTACGTCCCCGGCACCTACGCGCAGACCGACGAGATCGTCGAGCTCGCCAAGGTCGCCCACGCCTACGGGGGGATCTACGCCAGCCACATCCGCAACGAAGCCGGCGGCCTGCTGAAGTCGATCGCGGAGGCGATCGAGGTGGGCGAGAAGTCCGGCTGCCCCGTCCAGATCTCCCACCTCAAGTGCTCCACGAAGGAGGCCTGGGGGAAGATGGCCGAAGCCTGCGCCCTGATCGAGGCTGCGCGCGCCCGGGGCCTGAAGGTCACGGCGGACCAGTATCCCTACATCGCCTCGTCGACGCGGCTCTCCGCCTACACGATCCCGTCCTGGGCGCTCGAGGGCGGGAAGGTGGCCGAGCGGCTCGACGACGCCGGCGAGGGCCCGAAGATCCGCAAGGAGATCCTGGAGAACTTCGAGAAGCGAGACGGGCCGGACAAGCTGGTGATCGCCGGCTATGCGAAGAACAAGGCCTACCACGGGAAGTCGGTCGAGGCCATCGCCCGCGCCTCCGGCCGGGAGCCGATCGACGTCGTCATCGAGATCGTGAAGGGCGGCGACGCCCAGACGGTCTGCTTCGGCATGCGCGAGGACGACATGCTCGTCGGGATGAAGAAGGACTGGGTTGCGACCTCGAGCGACGGCTCCGCGAAGCGCCCCTCGGACGAGCGCCCCCATCCCCGGAACTACGGGACCTTCTCGCGGAAGATCGGGCTCTTCGCGGCGGAGAAGCGGGAGATCCCGCTCGCCTTCGCGATCCGCTCCTCGAGCGGCCTTCCCGCGGACATCCTGGGCCTGAAGGACCGCGGCTACCTCCGGGCGGGCTTCAAAGCCGACCTCGTCCTCTTCGATCCCGCGACGTTCCGGGACCGGGCGACCTTCGAGGTGCCCGACCAGTATTCGACGGGAGCCCCCTGGGTTTACGTGAACGGCGTCGCCGTGATCGCCGAGGGGAAGAAGACCGACGCCCTGCCGGGCCGCGCGCTGCGCC
>JACQFK010000179.1 GCA_016200125.1 Planctomycetota bacterium | reverse complement strand
GGGCCCGCCTCCGCGTGGTCGTCAACGCCGCGGTCCCGGCGCCCTGAGCCCGAAGGGATGGCCACGATGCGCGCGGTGATGAAGAAGGAAGCCGGGCTGGGGACGACGATCGTCGACGTCGAGATCCCGAAGTGCGGCCCGGAGGACGTGCTCCTCAAGGTGCGCGCGGCGTCGATCTGCGGCACCGATCTCCACATCTACAAGTGGGACAACTGGGCGCAGGGGGTCATCAAGCCGCCCCTGATCCTGGGACACGAGATCGCGGGCGAGGTCGTCGAGGTCGGCGCGCGGGCCGACGGGCTGGCGCCGGGCGACCTGGTGTCCGTGGAGAGTCACATCCCCTGCGGAAAGTGCTACCAGTGCCGCCACGACCTGCGGCATATCTGCGACGACCTGAAGATCGTCGGCGTCCATCGCCCGGGGGGCTTCGCCGAGTACCTGTCGATCCCGGCGGTCTGCGCGTGGAAGAACCCGCCGGGGATGTCGCCGGACATCGCGGCGCTGCTGGAGCCGCTCGGGAACGCGGTCTACGCGGCGAGCGAGGCGCAGGTGGTGGGGCAGAATGTCGCCGTCTTCGGCTGCGGCCCCGCGGGGCTGTTCACGGTCGCCGCCTGCAAGGCGCTCGGGGCGGTGAAGGTCATCGCCGTCGACGTCAATCCGAAGCACCTGGAAATGGCGGGGCCGATGGGCGCGGACGAGCTGCTCGACGGCGCCGATCCGACCCTGATGGAAAGACTCGAGTCGCACCGGGGCGGCGCGGGGCTCGACGTGGCGATCGACATGTCGGGCCACCACAAGGCGATCGTGACGGCGATCCGGTCGCTGCGGAAGGGCGGGACCTTCGTCGCGTTCGGAATCCCGCCGGGGCCGATCGAACTCAATCTGGCGAATGACGTCATCCTGCCCGGCCGCCGGATCCTGGGCATCGTGGGGCGCCACATGTTCCGGACCTGGGAGTTGATGCAGCGCCTGATCGAGAGCGGCAAGCTCAATCCCGCCCCGATCATCACGCATCGCTACAAGCTGTCCGAGTTCGACGAGGCCATCCGGGTGCGCGCCTCCACCGACGCCCGGGTGGGAAAGGTCATCCTCACTCCCTAGGCCTCTCCAGGGACGTATTACTTTTGTGCGGATTTTAAGTCACCTTGCCGGATTCCGGCTCAACTGTCCCTGAGTGATGATGAACCTTCCGGTCGATTCTGCGGCTAAAGCGCTTGAGCCCAAGGGGTTCGAGGTGCTGGTGCGGGAGCATCACCGGCGCCTGCTGGCCTACGCCCTCGCGCTGACCCGCCGGCCGGAAGTCGCGGAGGATCTCGCCCAGGATGCCCTCCTGATCGCCCATCGCGACCTCGCCAAGTTCGACGCCGCCCGCGATTTCGGCGCCTGGGTCCGGGGCATCATCCGTATGAAGTACCTCGAGTGGACCCGCTCCCACCGCATGGAGCGGATGAGCGAGTCGCAGATCGAGCGGATCGACGCGGAGCACCGCGAATGGGATCGCGCCGCCGAGGAAGGCCGGGGCGACGCCCTGGCCGCCCTCCGGATCTGCCGCGATGAGCTGGGCGGCCACATCCTGGAGACCCTGGATCTTTTCTATTCGGAGCGGCGGTCCTGCGCCGACATCGCCGCTCGGCTCCAGACGACCGAGGTGGTCATCCGCAAGCGGCTCCAGCGGGCCCGAGAGGCGCTGGGCGATTGCCTGAAGAAACGGCTGGGAGCGATCCATGGAGCGTGACGACCTGGCCATCGACGGCCTCCTGAGGGAACTCGCCCGCGCCCCCGAAGGGGACGACGACGCCTTCGTGTCGCGGCTGCTGGCCCGCACCCGGCGGCGGCCCTCGCGCCGCCCGGCCTTCGCCCTGGCGGCCTCCCTCCTCCTGTCGATGGGAGCCTTCTTCGCGCTGACGCCCGAGGCGCCGGTGGGACGGATCGCGTCCCTGCGCCCCGCCTGCCTCGTCCCCGACGCCGTCCACATGCGCCTCCTCATGAAAGACGCCGCGACCGGCCGCCTGCTGATGCTGGGCGAAGTGCCGGTCGGGGCCCCGGCGCGCGTCCCGGCGGACACGCCGCTGCTGCTCCAGGCCGTCGGCAGCGACGGCCTCGCGGTCTGGACCTCGCCCCGCTGGCTGCAGGTTCCCGCGACGCCGCAGGCCGGGCCCGCGTTGAAGGGCGCCCGCTCGGTCGATTTCTCCCGGGACGTGAAGCCGATTCTCGACCAGCACTGCGCGGGCTGCCACGCCGAGTCCGAGCTCCTGCGCTCGGCGGTGAAGCCCTTCGAGGCCCGGCGCAGCGGGCTCGTGACGCAATCCCACGCGCCGCTCTCCGGGTCCGAGCGGCAGCAGCTCGCGCTCTGGGTGGATCTGGGCGCGATCGGACGTCCGTGATTGCCCGTCGTCCCCGACTAAGGTATCATCGCGCCATGCGCATCGCCTCCGTGACCGCCGTCCTTCTCCTTCTCGCCGCCTGCGGCAGGAACGACGAGGTTCGGCACTACAAGGCCCCCAAGGAGGCGATGTGGCGGATGCTGGCGGCCCTCGTGCCGACGAAGGACGCCACCTGGTTCTTCAAGGTCGTCGCCCCCGCCGAGCGCGTCGGCGCCCACAAGGACGACGTGCTCTCGTTCCTCAAGTCGCTCCGCTCCGAGGAAGGCCAGGTCCGCTGGACGCTGCCGGCGGGCTGGCAGGAGGAGAAGGGGACGCCCTCGCGCGAGGCCTCGCTCCTCTTCGGCGACCGCGACCCCAAGATGGAGATGGCGATCTCCCGCCTTCCGGGCGACGCCGGCGGCATCGCGGCCAACGTGAACCGCTGGCGGGACCAGCTGGGCCTCGAACCCGCCGGCGCGGCTGAGATCTCCTCCCAGCTGCAAAAGATCGCGGCCTCGGGCCTCGAGATCCACGTCGCCGATCTCAGGGGTCCCTTCCGTCCCGCCGGCGGTCCCAAGGCGATGGCGCCGAGACCGGCGGAGCCGCCGCCTCCTCCTTCGGGCAAGGACCGGCCCGTCACCTTCGACCTTCCCGCCGGCTGGAGGGAGAATCCCCATCCCAGCAAGAGCCGCGTGATGGAGTTCCTCGTCGAGGATCCGAAGGGCGCCGCGACGGTGTCGCTGACGGCGCTCGACGGCGAAGCGGGCGGCCTCGCGGCGAACATCGACCGCTGGCGCACCCAGGTGGGGCTGGAGCCCCTCGGCGACCAGGCGGTGGCGCGGTCGGCGACCCCGATGACGTTCGTCGGCTCGGAAGCCTGGCTCGCGGAGGCGATCGGCGCCGAGCGGGGGATCCTCGGCGTGATCGCGATCGGCCCCGGCGGCTCCCTCTTCCTCAAGATGGAGGGCCCGGCCGCCGTGGTGGCCGCGCAGCGCAGCGCCTTCGCGGGATTCGCACAGTCCTTCAAGATGCGGAGGCGCCATGAGTAGCGCCTCCCGCAACCCCGGCCTGGCGCTGCTGGGCTCCCTCCGCCTCACGGTGACGCTCCTGGGGATGTCGATCTTCCTCGTGTTCGCCGGCACGCTCGCGCAGCGCTTCCAGGGCAACTGGTCGGCGGTCGACCAGTACTTCCGCTGCTGGATCGCCGTGATCGACATGAAGATCTTCCTCTTCGCCGACTCGACCACGGGGATCCGCCTCCCGTACCCGGGCGGCAAGCTCCTGGGGGCGATCCTGGTCGCCAACCTGCTCGTCTCCCACGCGATGCGGATCCGCGTCCAGGCGACCGGGCAGCGGCTCCTCGTGGGATCGCTGACGCTCGCGATCGGCGCCGCGCTGACCTGGTACGTGATCGCGCACGTCTTCGACGCCGACTCCACGCAGAAGATCAGCAACCCCTCCGGGCGGGTGACGATGCAGCTGATCCAGGGCGGCGGCGCCGCGGCGGTGCTCTACGTGGGCTGCTGGCTGCTCTTCCGCCGCAAGGCGGGGATCGTGCTCATCCACTTCGGCGTCGTGATCCTCATGATCAGCGAACTCGTGACCGGCATGATGGCCGAGGAAGGCAACATGACGATCGCGGAGGGGCAGAAGGTCAACTGGGTGGAGGACACGCGGAAGGTCGAGCTGGCCGTCGTGGACGCCTCCGCGCCCGATTCCGACGACGTCTTCGCGGTCCCCGAGCGGCTGCTCCGGCGCAGCGACCCGATCCGCGTGGACGGACTCCCGATCGTCCTCGCGCCGCTCGAGGGCAAGTTCATGAAGAACGCCGTCCTCCAGCAGGCGAAGCCGGGCGACCCCAACCCCGCGACCCAGGGCGCCGGGACCTCGATCCTCGCCAAGGAGGCCTCCGAGGCGAGCGGCGTGGACATGGAGGGCGGCGTGGATCTGCCCGCCGTCTACGTCAAGGTGACCGAACGGGACGGCGGGCGGGATCTCGGGACCTTCCTGGCGTCGATCCAGCTGACGATGGTGAAGGGTCCGCAGATCGTGCGCGCGGGCGGGAAGGACTACCGGATCTCGCTGCGCTTCAAGCGCACCTATAAGCCCTACTACGTCTATCTCAGCAAGTTCCGGCACGACGTCTACGCGGGAACCGACACCGCGAAGGACTTCTCGAGCTTCGTCCGGGTCGAGGATCCCGAGCGCGGCGTCGTGCGCGACGTGCGGATCTGGATGAACAACCCGCTGCGCTACCGCGGCGACACGCTCTACCAGTCGAGCTGGGACCGCGCCACGGAGAAGGGCACGGTGCTCCAGGTCGTGGACAACGCGGGCTGGATGGCCCCCTACGTGGCCTGCATGATCGTGGCGGTGGGCCTGCTCGGCCAGTTCCAGCTCCACCTCCTGGAGTTCCTGCGGAAGCGGATGACGGGAGGGGCGCCGTGAACCGCGTCCTGCCTTTCGTCGTCCCGGTCCTCGCCGCCGCGTGGATCCTCAGCTCCTGGATCGTTCCGTCGACGCCGGAGAACGCCTTCGGCCGCATCCCGGTCGTGCACAACGGCCGCACGAAGCCGATGGACACGATCGCGCGGACCTACCTGCGGATCATCTCCAACAAGGAGACGCTGACGGACGAGAAGCGCGGGACGCTCCCCGCGATCGAGTGGCTCCTGAATGTGCAGGCGGCCCCCTTCGGCGACCGCCAGGAGCGGACCCGGAAGGACCGCGTCTTCCGGCTCGATCATCCGCAGCTGAGGGACGCTCTGGGCCTGCCGGCCCGCGAGGGCTTCCGCTACTCGATCGACGAGTTCGCCCCGCGGCTCGGGGAGCTGGTCGAGGCGCTCAAGAGCGCGCACGAGCGCAAGGAGAAGAAGCAGCCGCTGGACGCCTACGAGAACCAACTGCTGGAGTTCGAGCGCCACCTCGGCTTCTACCAGCGCCTCGCCAGCCTGAGCGAGCCTCACGCGATCGCCCCCTCCAAGGGCCAGGAATGGAGCCGCGCGGCGCGGAGCCTGTCGGAAGCGGCTCCGGAGGCGCCGGGTTCGGCGGATCCCGCCGTGGAGATCTGGAGGAACATGCTCCACGCGTACGCGTCGGGCGACGCCGCGTCCTTCACTTCGGCCGTCCACGCGCACCTCGAGCGACTGGAGGCCGATTTCCCGAAGGAGGTCGGCAAGGCGGCCTTCGAGGTCCGCTTCAACAGCCTCGACCTCTTCAACAAGTGCAAGTGGCTCTACTTCGCGGCCTTCATCATGGGCGCCCTCGCGTGGCTCGGGTGGAGCAAGCCGCTCAACCAGGCCGTCTGGGTCCTGCTCGTCGTCATCCTCTGGGTCCATACCTTCGCGCTCGTCGGGAGGATGTACATGTCGGGCCGTCCGCCGGTGACCAACCTGTACTCGTCGGCGATCTTCATCGGCTGGGGCTGCGCGGTGCTGGGCGTCATCCTCGAGCGGATCTACAAGCTCGGCATTGGGAACATCGCGGCCTCGGTGGCGGGCTTCGTCACCCTGCTCATCGCCCACATCCTGTCCGCGGACGGCGACACGATGGAGGTGCTGCAGGCGGTCCTCGACACCCAGTTCTGGCTCGCGACCCACGTCACCTGCATCACGCTGGGCTATGCGACGACGTACATGTCGGGCCTGTTCGGGATCCTGTACATCATCCGCGGCGTCTTCACGCCGTCGCTGACGGCCGACGTGGCGAAGAGCCTCACGCGCATGATCTACGGCACGATCTGCTTCGCGACCTTCTTCAGCTTCGTGGGCACCGTGCTCGGCGGCCTCTGGGCGGACGATTCCTGGGGCCGCTTCTGGGGCTGGGACCCCAAGGAGAACGGCGCGCTCATGATCGTCCTCTGGAACGCGCTGCTGCTCCACGCGCGCTGGGGCGGCCTGGCGCGCGACCGCGGCATCGCGGTGCTCTCCGTCCTGGGCAACATCGTGGTGAGCTGGTCCTGGTTCGGCGTGAACCAGCTGGGCAAGGGGCTCCACGCATACGGATTCACGGACGGGGTCACGATCGCGCTCGTCGTCTTCGCGCTGAGCCAGGTTGCGATCGCGGGCTGCGCCTTCCTGCCCCGGGACGTCTGGCGGAGCAAGCTCGCCCCTCAGGGGGCCCAGGCGGCGGACGACGGGGACGGCGATGCATAAGCTCGGCGACTACGAACTCCACGCGGTCAGCGACGGGTTCTTCAAGCTGGACGGCGGCGCCATGTTCGGGATCGTGACGAAGCCGGTGTGGGAGAAGGTGATGCCCGCCGACGAGCGCAACCGCATCCCGCTCTCGCTCACCTGCCTTCTCGTCCGCACCGGGAAGAAGAACGTCCTGATCGACACCGGCCTCGGCGAGAAGCACGACCCGAAGTTCCTCGAGCTCTACGGGGTCAACCGCAGCTGGAACCTGAAGCACCGGCTCGCGGAGCTCAAAGTGCGCAACGAGGACATCGACTACGTGATTCTCTCGCATCTGCACTTCGACCACGCCGGCGGCTGCACGCTGAAGGCGATGACCGGCGACCTCGTGCCCACGTACCCCAACGCGCAGTACATCATCCAGAAGGGGATGTGGGAGGAGGCGATGGAGCCCAATCCCCGCACGAAGGGCAGCTACCTGCGCGACGACTTCGCGCCCCTCCGCCTCATGGGGCGCGTCAAGTTCGTCGAGGGCGACGCGGAGATCGTCCCCGGCGTCTGGACGCGCGCCACCGGCGGCCACGTGCGGCACCATCAGTGCGTGGAGATCCAGAGCGGAGGCCGCCAGGCCTACTTCTGGGCCGACCTGATGCCCACGACGGCCCACGTGAAGCCCGCATGGACGATGAGCTACGACCTCTACCCCCACGAAGTCGCGCTGCTGCGGGAGAAGCTGCTCCAGCGCGCGGTCGCGGAGGAGTGGGTCAATATCTTCGAGCACGACCCGGCCGTGGCCATGGGGATCATCCGCAAGGACGAGAAGGGCTACCGGGTGGAAGAGGTTGAACGAGTCTCCAAGCCCGGCTAGGATGACGGGCGCCATGGACAAGCTCGACGTGCTCCGCAAGTCCCTCTCCGACATGGGCAGCGTCCTCGTCGCCTACTCCGGCGGCGTCGACAGCACCTTCCTGCTCAAAGTCGCCCACGACGTGCTCGGCGACCGCGCGGTCGCGGTCACCGCGCTCAGCGAATCCTACGCGCGGGCGGAGTTCGAGGACTCCAAGCAGTTCGCCGGGCAGATCGGCGCCCGCCAGATCCTGATCGAGACGGACGAGCTCGAACAGCTCGGCTACCGCGAGAACTCCCCGGAGCGCTGCTTCTTCTGCAAGGACGAGCTCTTCACGAAGCTCGCGCCCCTCGCGGAGAAGGAGGGCCTCCGCTACGTGGTCTACGGGGAGATCGCCGACGACCGGAGCGATCACCGTCCGGGCGCCCGGGCCGCCAAGGATCACCACGTGCGCGCGCCGCTCGCCGACGCGGGGCTGACGAAGCTCGAGATCCGCCGGCTGTCGAAGGACCTGGGGCTGCCGACCTGGGACAAGCCGTCGATGGCCTGCCTGTCGTCGCGGATCCCCTACGGGAGCGAGGTGACGCCCGAGAAGCTCGCGATGGTCGAGAAGGCGGAGGAGGTCCTGCGCGGGCTCGGCCTGCGGCAGTACCGCGTCCGCCACCACGACACGATCGCGCGCATCGAGGTCGACCCGCGCGACTTCGAGGAGCTGGTGCGCTCGCCGCTGCGCGAGATGGTGATCGAGAAGATCAAGGCCGTGGGCTACCAGTACGTCGCGCTTGACCTGCAGGGCTACCGCACGGGCAGCCTGAACGAGGTCATCCGCAGGTCCTAGACCGGCTCGGGCGCCCGCCGCTCCCATCCCAACCGCTCCCGGTGAATGCGATAGTGCGTCCCGAGCAGGCGCATCGCGACCACGAGGGCGTAGAACGTGAGCAGCGAGGCCCCGAAAGTCGTGATGAACTTGCCCGGGATCAGGGTCACGCTCCACGCCGCCGTCACCATGCCGGCGACCAGCACGACGATCATCAGGTAGGAGCCTCCGGTCTGCCAGGCCGCCCGCGCCACGGCGACGGGGTTGAGAATCGACGAGCCGCCGTAAAAGGTCCACACGAGGATCGCCATGGGCAGGTAGAGCCACCCGAAGAGGAAAAGGGCGGCCGAAAGGATCGTCAGCACGGGCGTGGCGGTGGAGATGGCGGCCGGGACGGCGGAGCGGAGGAGGAAGCCCATGGAATCGAGCGCGGCGATGCCGGAGAGGCCGACGCGCAGGAGGAGGAGCGGCAGGAAGGCCACCAGGAAGGGGGCGAGAATCGAGAAGAGTTCCTCGACGAGGTCGGTCGGATGCTCGATTTCCGGCCAGGCGGGGAAGCGATCGTCTCCTTCCATGGAGGCATGCAGGATGGACCGGAGATAGATCGCATAGTAGGCCATGATGCACAAATTGAGCCCCAGACCGAGCGCTCCCGGGACGAAGGCGAGCAGGAGGGGTCCCAGCGACAGCACCGCGACGCCCAGGACCAGCACTCCGGGATTGCCTCCGCGGAAGGGCCAGGCGAAGGCGTCGAAGTATCGTCTCACCCCGGTTTGACGAGGCGGGGGAGGATTCGTTTCAGGCCCGGTGGAGCCGCAGGGAATTGAGGACCACCGAGATCGACGAGAAGGCCATCGCGGCGGCCGCGATCATCGGGTCGAGGTCGAGGCCCCAGGGGCGCAGCGCGCCGGCGGCGAGCGGGATCAGCAGCACGTTGTAGCCGAAGGCCCAGGCGAAGTTCTGGTGGATGACGCGGCGCGCCGCCCGGCTCAACTTGACGGCCGACACCACCCGCGAGAGGTCGTTCTTCATCAGGACTACGTCGGCCGCCTCGATCGCGACGTCGGTGCCCGAGCCCATGGCGATCCCCACGTCGGCCTGGGCCAACGCAGGCGCGTCGTTGATGCCGTC
>JACQFK010000178.1 GCA_016200125.1 Planctomycetota bacterium | reverse complement strand
TTTCGCTCCTGCGGGACGTCGCCCTCGCGGTCCAGCACGCCCATTCCGCCGGCATCATCCACCGCGACCTCAAGCCCGCGAACGTGCTCGTGGATGGCCGGAAGCAGCCCCACGTCACCGACTTCGGGCTCGCCAAGTTGACCCACGAGAAGGCCGACCTCTCCCTCACCAATTCGGGCCAGATCATGGGGACCCCCTCGTACATGAGCCCCGAGCAGGCCAAGGGCAAGAAGTCCATCGATCGCCGGACCGACATCTACGCCCTGGGGGTCATGCTGTACGAGGTCCTCACGGGTCGGCCCCCCTTCACCGGTCAGTCCCCGATCGAAGTCCTGATGAAAGTCGTCTACGACCCCGTCCCCCGCCCGTCGACGGTGTTGGGGGGCAGCCACCCCGCCGTGGACGCGACGATCGAGAACATCTGCCTCAAGGCGCTGGCGAAAAACCCGGGCAGCCGCTACGCGACGGCCAAGGCCTTCGCCGACGACCTGTCGCGCTGGCTCAAGGGCGAGCAACTCAACGTCGTCGTCCCGAAGTTCGACCCGCGGCTGCGCTGGGTCTGGGCGGGGGCGGCGGCGGGGCTGGTCTTCCTGGCGGCCCTCTACTTTCTCCTCTCCTCCTCCACCCCGGCGGACCGCGATTTCGCCCGGGGGGAGCGCTTCATGAACGAGCAGCTTTACGAGGACGCCTTCGCCGCCTACGACCGCGCGCTGAAGCGGAAACCCGACCACTACCGGGCCTCGGAGGGAAAATTCGAGGCCAACCGGAGGATCATTGCCGGGATCGAGGCCGAGGGCGAGCGCCTCGCCAAGGCGGGCAAGTACACGGAGGCCTTGACCCAGTACCGCCTCGCTCTGGCGCGGAACCCCGCAAACGTGAGGGTCCAGCAGAAGTTGAGCGTGGCGATGGCCGCCGCCAGGGACGCCGCCGCGAAGACCACGACCGGGACCGAGCGGGAGAAGCTGGAACGGCAGATCCGAGCGGCGGAGGAGGCCGAGCGCGAGGCCCGGAAGGCTTCCCCTCCCCCGCCGCCCGCCGGCATTCCGGCCGACGCCGACTATTCCGGGAGACCGGAGGTCGAGTACCTCCCCGGCGAGCCGAGGGGAATCCGGCTCCTGACCACG
This sequence comes from Planctomycetota bacterium, assembly GCA_016200125.1. The sequence continues at coordinate 5,675 of JACQFK010000178.1, read as the reverse complement.
GATGAGGGTCCCTACGAGATCGTCACGCACGCCGGACGCTCCTGCGTCCGGGCGCTTCCCAATGCGGCCGGAGTCAGCCGGCTGATCTTCGACCTCGACGACCGATGGGCCGCGCCGGCCCTGATGGTGGAGCTCGAAGTGGAGTGCTTCGACGCCTCGCCTGCAGGCCTTTTCGGAGTCGCCTACGACTCCATGGACGACGCCCTTGAGTACTCAGGGAAGTACAAGAGCGGGGGAGAAGCGACCCTGGGCCGGACCGACTCCTGGAGGGTCTGGAAGTTCCTGCTGACCGTTCCGCGTTTCGAGAACCGGCAGAACGGCGGCGCCGACTTCCGCGTCCAGCCGGGGCGGGGAGGCTTCTACCTCTCCCGGATCCGGCTCCACCGCCTCGAGTCCCCGCCCGACTCGCCGAGGCTCAAGGCCGTCCCCATCCCCCTCGCCCCGCTCCAGCCCGGCCTGCAAGGAGAGGTGTTCGCCGACAGCGAACTGAGGAAGTCCGTCTCCTCCCGGATCTACAGGGACGTTTCGTTCCAGTGGCGGGAGGGAACGGGACCCGACGGGCTCGCGGGGAACTTCTCGGTTCGCTGGAGCGGATACCTGCAGGTGCCGGTCCGCTCGGTTCACCTGATCGAGACCCTCAGCGACGACGGAGTCCGCGTCTTCGTCGACGATGTCCCGCTGATCTCAAATTGGACGCTTCACGCTCCGGCCGTGGACAGCGCCCTCTGCGACCTGGAAGCCGGGGTCCATTCGCTCCGGATCGAATACTTCCAGGCAAGCAAAGGCGCGGCGATCCGCTTCGCCTGCTTCTCCGCCGGCGGAGACTCCCGGATGCATCCGCTGCCTCTGGAGCGCCTGCTGCACCTCCCCGCCCCGGACGCCCGGGCCTCCGGGCCCGTCGGAACGGAAGGCCGGCCGCTCGCGGCGGTCTGGAAATCGCTGCTGGACCACAAGGACCGGGTCATCGGCCAGACGATCACGCTGCGCAAGCCGGGACTGGGCGAAGCCGCTCACGTGGTTCGCAACGTGACGGAATCCCAGCTTCTCCTCGACATGAGAATCGGCGGTGGCAGCGCGGCGGCGGTCGAAACGCCGGAGTCCCTGCCGACGGCGGTGCTCCTGGTCCTGCTGCGCATGGCCGAGCCCCGGCCGAAGCCCGAGCTCGTGAGAAGCACGGCCGCCCTCCTGGCGGAGCGGGGAGAATTCGATGCCGCGTACAGGGAACTGGACCGCATCAAGAGCGTACCCGCCGAATATCAAGAGGCGATCCGGGCGCTCCTCGTGGCGGAGCGCGAGAAGGCAGATGCGCTGAAGACGCCGTTCGAGAAGGCGGCGGCGTTGAAGAAGCTTTCAAGAACCCGTTCCGCGCTGCTGCCCGATGACGCGAGGAAGTCCCTGGAAGCGGAGATCTCCGAGCTGACGGCCGCGCCGCCGCCCGCAGCCGGCTTCCTCCTTCGCGAGTTCTGGCTCGGCATTCCGGGCAGGGATCTGGCGGAACTCCGGCGGGATCCTCGGTTCCCGGACAAGCCCTCCGGAAGCAGTTATCCAACGGCCTTTGAGGCTCCCGTGGACTGGGGGGACAAGTACGGCACGCTGATGAGGGGCTATGTCCATCCGCCGGCGACCGGCAGCTACGTATTCTGGATCGCCGGTGACGACATGAGCGAGCTCTGGCTCAGCTCGGACGACAAGCCGGAGAACAAGGTCAAACTCGCCACCGTTCTGGACTTCAGCCTTCCCAGGGAATGGTCCAAGACGCCCGCACAGCAGTCGGCGCCGATTGTCCTCAGCGCGGGCCGGCGATACTATGTCGAGGCCATCCACAAGGAGGGCAGCGGCGGAGACCACGTGGCAGTGGGATGGCAGCTCCCCGACGGCACGATGGAGCGTCCGATTCCGGGCTCCCGGCTTTCTCCATTCGGGAAGGTTCCGGCAGTCAACCCCTCGGGAGGCCTCGTTGGACTCTGGAAACTGGACGAGGGAGCCGGACTCGTGGCCGCCGACGCTTCCGGCCAGGGACACGCCGGCAAACTCATCGGCGGCGTCGCCTGGAATCCGGGGAAGCGCGGGATCCACCTGGACGGCGCAAGCGGTTACGTGGAGCTTCCGAATTCGCCCGTCCTGAACCGGCTCCAGGAAGGAAGCTACTCCCTGGCGGCTTGGTTCCGGCCGGAGTCCACGCCGCCCGCCACCGGCAACGCAGACCGCTCGTACGCGATTCTCATGAAGCTGGGCTGGCACGAAGGCCTGGAATTCGACCAAGCGAACAAGTTCGTCATGACCCACTACCTTGCCGGCAACGAGTGTCACAATCTGGGATGGGGAACGCAGAGCCCGCCGGGGCGGTGGTATCATGTCGCGGGTGTCGTGGACAAATCGACAGGATCCCTGTCGATCTTCATCAACGGGAGGCCGGCAGATTCGAAGCCGTTCCCGGCGGAGACCCCGGCCCGGGACTACGGAACCCAGAACTGGCGCATCGGCGTGGCGGGTCCTTCTTCGGATTTTTCATGGTTCGCACGCGGGGACGTCGATTCCGTGAGGCTCTACAGTCGCGCCCTCGGCCCGGCGGAGGTGGAGGCGCTCCACCGGTCGGAGTCCGCCGCCCATGAGAAGTAGCGGAGCATCGGACCCGGGCTCCTTCGTGAAAAATAGAACTTCCGGAAATCGACGGGTTATAATCAGACCATGACCCAGGATCCAACCGTCAGCCAGGGGGCGCTGGATCTGCGCCTGGGCATGCTGGCCCTCAGCAAAGACCTCATCACCCCCGACCAGCTCCGGGATGCGCTCGCCGAGCAGGCCGAGGATCCGGTCTCCGGAAAACCCCTGAGGACCCTCGGGGAGATCCTCGTGGCCCGCGGATTTCTCGACGCCGCCGCCCTCGCCTCCCTCGATCCCGAGCCCCCGCCGACGCGCATCGACCCGCACGAGATCCGGCGGGAGGATGAACGGCTGCGGGAGCTGCTCCGCCGGGAGGGGCTGCCGCGGGAGAAACTCGACGAGTGCGCGGCCATCCAGTTCGAAGCGCTGGCCCGCAAGGCGAACGACCTGCCCCGGATCGCGGATCTGCTGGTCGAGCGGGGCTACGCAACGGAGGAGCTGATCCGCCGCGTCGTGGCGGTGCAGGGCAGCGCGATGCTCTACTGCCCGCCCTGCGGCCGCACCTACAAGACCGCCAATTACAACCCCCTCAAGGAATACCGCTGCCGGTTCTGCAGGATCTTTCTCAAGCCCGGAAAGGGACCGGGCAGGCCCCCGACGGCAAGAGCGGTGGCTCCCCCGCCGCCTTCCAGGCCGGCCCGGTCGCCGTCTCCCTCGACTCAGCCGGCCACGGAACTCCCGGCGTCGGCTCCCTCGCCCTCCGACATGCCCCGGGTGCTTGGAAAATTCAGATGCCTCCGGGAGCTGGGCCGGGGCGGCATGGGCGTGGTCTACGAGGCTCTGGACACGCAACTGAGCCGCAAAGTCGCCCTCAAGCTGATGCTCAGCAGCCCCAACGCCGATCCCGAGGAGATCAAGCTGGACGAGGAACGCTTTCTCAGCGAGGCGCGCCTCTCCGCCCTGCTCAAACATCCCAACATCGTCTCGGTCTACGAGGCCGGCGTCGAGCGGGGCCGGCGATACCTCGCGATGGAACTGGTGGAGGGGGTGTCGCTGAACGTCTGGCGCAAGCAGAGCTCCCTGACGATCCGTCAGCAGGTGCAGCTCCTGCGGGACGCGGCCCTTGCGGTCCACGAAGCGCACGAGCGGGGGGTGCTGCACCGGGACCTCAAGCCCGCGAACATCCTGGTGGACCGGAAGAACGGCCCTCACGTCACGGACTTCGGTCTGGCCAAGCCCTTGGGGAATTCCTCGATCATGTCGCTGACGAGTTCCGGGATGCTGGTCGGCACCCCCACCTACATGAGCCCGGAGCAGGCCATGTGCGCCAAGTCGATCGACCGCGGCACGGACGTCTGGGCCCTGGGCGTGATGCTCTACGAGATTCTCGCCGGCCGGCCCCCCTTCGACGGGGAGACGGCGATCGAGGTTCTCATGAAGGTGGTCAAGAACCCCGTGCCGCGCCTCGCGCCGCCCGGCGGGGCGGAGAACACCATCCAGGCGATCTGCATGATGGCGCTGGCCAAGCGGCCGGAGGACCGCTACCCCAAGGCCTCCTTCCTCGCCTACGACCTCACGCGCTGGCTCCGGGGCGACCGCTTCCAGGCCGGCCGCAAGGGGGAGGAAACGCCCGAGATCTCGAGGAAGCGGCCGCGCCGCTAACCTCCCCGGGCCTCACGCCACGCCCCCGTCCGGCGTCCTATATGTGGAAGCCGCCCGCGCGGCCCGTGCTACAATCCCCGCGATTCGAAAGGGAGGATCCGATGCTCCAGCTCGCCGCCCTCGCCTCGCTGCTCTTCCTCGCGCCAGCCCAGGACAAGCCCAAGCCCGCCGAGGACGCCGAGGAGACCGTCGCCGCCCGCAAGGGCAACCTCACGCCCGTCTTCGAGCTGGAGGCGGTCTACGAGGCGATCGAGAGCGTCGAGCTCAAGATGAAGCTCGAAGCCTACCAGGGCGAACTCAGCGTCCTCAAGGTCGCCCCCGCGGGCGAGCTCGTGAAGAAGGGCGACCTCCTCCTCAGCCTCGACACCGCCGCGATCGACAAGCAGATCGCCGCGATCGAGAACGACCTCAAGGTCGCCCGGGCGATGCACGAGAAGCTCCAGGCGGAGCTGTCGATCGGCGCGAAGGCCGACGCCCTCGCCCTGCTCCAGGCCCAGACCGCCGTGAAGGACTCCGAGACTTCGCTGAAGTCCTTCGAGGAGGTCGACGGGAAGCACATGATCCAGATGGTGGAGCTCCAGGCGAAATTCACGGAGGACGCGCTCCACGACCAGACCGAGGAGCTCGCGCAGCTGGAGAAGATGTACAAGTCCGAGGAGCTCACGAACGCGACCTCGGAGATCGTGGTCCGCCGCGCACGCCGCAACCTGGACCGGACGAAGGTCGCGCTGGACATGGCCCGCCTCGAGGCCGGGAACGTCAAAAACGTCCGCTACCCGCAGCAGCGCAACCTCCTCGCCCACGCGATCGAGGTGGCCCGGAACGCGCTCGACGGGGTGAAGGCGGCCCAGACCCTGAGCAAGGTCCAGCGCGAGGTCGAGGCCGGCAAGGCGAAGGCCGCGCTCGCCCAGCTCGAGGAGCAGGCCGCGAAGCTCAAGCACGACCTCGCGAACTTCTCGTGGCGCGCGCCCCTCGACGGCCGCGTCTTCTACGGCCAGTTCCAGCACGGCGCCTGGGCGACCTCCGATCAGGTGACGCCGATGATGGCCGCGGGCGAGAAGCTCCAGCCGGGCCAGGTCCTGCTCACCGTCTGCGGACCCGCCACCCGCGCCCGCGCCGATCTCGCCGAGGCCGACTACTTCGACGTCGCGCCCGGGCTTGCGGCGACGGTCGTCCCCGCCGCCCAGCCGGACGCGAAGGCCGAGGGAACGATCCGCAGCAAGTCCCCCGTCGCCGCGATGAAGGGAACGGGCTCGGCCTTCGAGCTCCGCATCGAGTTCAAGGAGCCGCCCAGCGACCTCCTGCCGGGGATGAAGGGCAAGGCGACGATCAAGGGGGCGGAGCTCAAGGACGTCGTCCTCGTCCCCTCCCAGGCGATCGCCGCGCAAGCGGGCAAGTGCATGCTGACC
>JACQFK010000018.1 GCA_016200125.1 Planctomycetota bacterium | reverse complement strand
GTCGAGGTGGGGCGTCACCTGCTCGCGCGTCAGGCCGCCGTGGTCCATCTGGTCGAGCGCGATCAGCGCCGCGCGGCGCAGGACCGGGTTCGGGTCCGCGAGCCCCTCGAGCGTGCCCTCGCGGTCGTCGATCCGGATGAGCGCGAAGATGAGCGAGTGCTCGAGGAAGCGGTCGCCGCCCGCGCGCAGGGCGTCGAGCAGCGCGGGGACGGCCTTCTTGTCCTTGAGACGCCCGAGCGCGGTCGCGGCCTCGCGGCGGACATGGACGGCGTCGTCCTTGAGGAGCTTCAGCAGGCCGGGAAGGGCGGCGCGGTCGAGCCCGAGACCGGCGCTGTGGGCGGCGGCCAGGCGGACGCCCGGATTCCCGTCCTCGAGGGCTTCGCGGGTCGGCACGCCGCGGCGGGCGAGCGCCCACACGGCGTTCAAGCGGACCCGGGCCGACGCGCTGCGCAGCGCCGCTGGATCGGCGCAGATCTCGAGCGCGCGGTCGCGCACGGCGAAGCGCGGGTCGTCCAGGAGCTCCGCGCCCGGCTTGTCCCAGGCGATCTTCGAGCCGCGCGGGTCCTCGATCTTCGGCGCGTCCTTGCGGCGCACCCGGTAGAGGCCGCCCTTGATCTGCGGCTTGTCGATCCGCGAGGTGGGGCAGCCGATGCGGAACCAGCCGCCGGTGTCGATCACGATGAGGCTGCCGTCCGCGTCCTCGAGCACGTCCGTCGGATGGAAGTCGGGGTTGTTCGAGAGGAGGAACTCCTCGTTGCGGCCGCGGAAGGTCGCGCCGTCGCGCTCGATGACGTGGCGCTGGACCTTGTGGGTGTTGAACTGCGCGGAGAAGAAGTTGTTCGTGTAGTCCTTCCCGAAGGCGGCGCTGCGGTAGCGCATCAGGCCCGAGGGCGCCACCCAGCCGACGTCGACCACCGAGGGCAGCAGGTCGCCCGTCCGCTTGAACTCGCGGACGCACTCGTGGTAGGGGAAGACGCCGCCCTCGATCGCGTGGAAGATGACGTCGACCCGCTTCGGCGATGAGAGGAAGAGCGCGCAGGTGGCCAGCGGCTCGCCCTCCTCGGTGAAGGCGATCTCGACCGGATTGTCCATGCCGCCGCCGCAGACGACCTCGATCTGCGACCCGTCGGGCCGGCAGCGGAAGACGCGCGCGGCGCTGCCCTGCATCCGCGAGCCGTCCGGGAGGTCGATCGAATGGCCGTGGCGGACGTCGGTCCAGTAGAACCAGCCGTCGGGCGAGAGGAAGGGCCCGTGGATGTCGGCGGCGTTGCCGTTGGAGCCGAACTTCGTGACGATCTCCTCGCGCTTCCGGAAGACGCCGGCGGCGTCCGGCTCGCTCAGCTTCCAGACGCTGGGCGGGGCGCAGACGTAGAGCGCGCCGCGATGCCAGAGCGCGCCCATGGGGAACGTGAGCTTGTCCGCCACGACGACGCTCTTGTCGAAGATGCCGTCGCCGTCGGAGTCCTCCAGCCGGATCATCCGGTGGGGCGGCCCTTTCAGCAGGTCTTCGAAGCGCAGGTTGACGCCGGCGGAATCTCCCACGTAGAGGCGGCCCTGCTCGTCGAAGCAGCCCATGATCGGCCGCTCGACGAGCGGGGAGCCGGCGACCTTCTCGACGACGAAGCCGCCGGGGACCTGGACCTCGGGGCCGTCCTGCGGGGCGGCGAAGAGGAGGAGGGCGAGCGCGGTCGTGATCATGAGCGTCTCCAACCAGTTGTACGCCTGCAGCCGCGCTGATTTTCTCCGAAAGCGGCCGGGTTCCGCTTATACTGGGGCCTTCGTCCGGGAGTTCGGATGAGACGATTCTTCGGCTGCCTCGCCTTGCTGCTGCTCCTGAGCGCAAGACCGCCCGCGCCGCGCTTCACCGACATCAGCCTGTCGTCGGGAGCGGCCGGCGCCTGGGACGTCTGCGGCCTCGGCGCGGCGGACATCGACAACGACGGCTTTCTCGACATCTGTACGAGCGCGGTCAACGGCGGCAGCACCCGGGTCTACCATAACAACGGCAACGGGACCTTCTCGGACCTCGCCAACTCGGGGATCGGCGGCGAGTCCCAGGCGGTCGTGTTCGGCGACGTGGACAACGACGGCCTCATCGACGTCTGGGTGGGCTGGTACTGGTCGAACAGCCGGATGTTCCAGGGGATCGGCGGCCTCAACCCGCCCTTCGGCGAGATCACGGGTACGTCGGGGACCGGCACGGGCGCGACCTGGTAGGGCGGGGCCTTCGCCGACGTGGACAACGACGGCAACCTCGATCTCTTCGTGACCCGCGACGGCCCCAACCGGCTCTACATGGGCGACGGTGCCGGCGGGTTCGTGGACGATGCGGCCGGACGGGGGGTCGCGGCAGGCGGTTCCTGCCGCGCCGTGGCGTTCGGCGACGTGAACGGCGACGGCTTCCTGGACCTGGTCGTCGGGATCGGCGTCGAGCTCCACCTGTTCCTGAACGACGGCACGGGCCACTTCACGGACGTTACGGCGGCGGCGGGACTCTCCGGGATACGGGCCACGGGGACCGCGATGCAGGTGGCTCAGTTCGCGGACATCGACAATGACGGGGACCTCGATCTCTACGTCGCCGGTTGGGGCTACGCCTGGCTGCTCCTGAACGACGGCGCCGGGCATTTCACGGACATCTCCCTCTCCTCCGGCATCGCCCCTCCCGCCGGGACGCCGGCCTACACGGGAGCCTTCGGATGTGCCTTCGGCGATTACGACAACGACGGCTTCGTTGACCTGTTCATCGCCGGCGGGGAGATCGGCGGCGGCAATGTTGCGAACCTGCTCTTTCACAACAACGGGAATCTCACGTTTACCGAGTTGTGTCCAGGGCTCGGTCAGCAACCGGTCGGGGATCGGGACGAAGATCTGGGTTTATGACGCGGGCCATCTGGGCAACGCAGCCTTCCTCCGCGGTTTCCGCGAAGTGTCGGCGGGTTCGGGCCAGGCCTCCTGTCCGCCCGCGGAGCAGCACTTCGGCGTCTCCGCCGCGGGCAACTACGACGTGCGCGTCCGCTTCCCGAGCGCGACCGTGGTCGATTTGACGAACAAGGCCGCGGCCCAGATCCTCACGGTCCCCGAGCCGGCCGTTCCGACCGTCAAGTCCGTCAGCGCGACCACGCCGAGCGGCACCTACGGAGTGGGCGCGCCGGTCTCGGTCACCGTCCAGTTCTCTGTGCCCGTCCTCGTCACGGGCACGCCGACGATCACGCTGGAGACCGGCGCGAGCGACGCCGCGGTCTCCTACACGTCCGGCAGCGGGACGAAGACGCTGACCTTCGTCTACACCGTGGCCGCGGGGCAGGTCGCGGCCGATCTGGACTACCTTTCGGCCTCGGCGCTCGCGCTGAACGGCGGGACGATCAAGCATTCGTCGGGCAGCGATGCCGTGCTCACGCTGCCCGCGCCGGGGGCGGCGGGCTCGCTTGGCGCGAACCGCAACATCGTCGTGGACGGCAACGCACCGGGGGTGAGCGGCGTCTCGTCGCTGGAACCGAACGGCAGCTACCCGACGGGCTCGGTGCTGAACCTTGCGGTCACCTTCTCGGAAAATGTCTTCGTCACCGGCAGCCCGCGGCTGACGCTCGAGACGGGGGCGCTGGACGCCGTGGTCGCCTACGCGTCGGGCAGCGGGACGCCGACCCTGGTCTTCTCTTATACCGTCGGGGCCGCCGATGCCTCGCTGGATCTGGATTATGTCTCCGGCAGTGCGCTGGCCCTGAACGGCGGAACGATCAAGGATGCGGGTGCGAACAATGCGCTGCTGGCCCTGCCCGCGCCGGGGGCGGCCGGGTCGCTGGGCGCGAACCGGAATCTCGTGCTCCCCGGCCCGGCCCCGGTCGTGACGGGCGTCTCCTCTCCGGACGCCGACGGCGCCTACTATCCCGGCCAGGTCCTCACGGTGAGCGTCACGTTCAGTGCAGCGGTGACGGTGATCGGCATCCCCGGCCTCGGTCGCGGCCCTCAGCGCGGGCGGAGGAAGCATCCAGAGCCTGACGGGCGCGACGGCCAATCTGACCCTGGCGGCCCCGGGAGGAGCGGGCTCGCTGGGGGCGTCGAAGAGCATCAGCGTGGGCCCGGCGGGCACGGCCCTCATCGTGGGCGGCTGCGGGATGACGGGGCTGGAGGGGCTGCTGCTGGCGGCGGCGCTGTTCCTGCTTCGGCGGCGCCGGCGTTAGCGGCGGAGCACCGCGCCCACCAGCTCGTTCCAGATCTTGTAGCCGTCGTCGTTCATGTGGAGGCCGTCGTCGCGGAGCAGTTCGGGCCGCGGCCCGCCGTCCGCCGCGCGCATCTTCGACGCGGTGTCGATGTAGCCCAGCCGCTCGTCGGTCTTCGCGAAGGCCTGGACCAGCTCGTTGACCCTGGAGCACTTCGCGTCCTGCCCGCGCCGCTTCACGTTCGGGAAGAGCGAGATGTAGTAGATCTTCGTCTTGGGAAGCGCGTCGTGGATCTTCGCGACGAGCGACTTGAAGTCGTCGGCGACGCGCTCGGGCGTCTTGCCGGCGTTGATGTCGTTGCCGCCCGCGAACAGCACGACGATCCGCGGCTTGTAGGGGAGGATGATCCGGTCGGCGTACTTCAGCGAGTCGGCGATCTCCGAGCCGCCGAAGCCGCGGTTGATGATTTTGAGGTCGGGGAAGGCCTCGGTCGACTTCCACATACGTATGCTGGAGCTGCCGACGAAGACGATCTCCTGCTCGGGTGGCGGCTTGGCCTTGTCCTGCGCCTCGAAGGCCGCGATGTCCTTCTCCCACTTGTCGGGCTTGTCCTGACAGAGGAAGACGGCGGCGGCCAGCAGTCCGATCAGGGCGCGCATGGATGGTCTCCGTTTGTGGTTACGTATAGTACGCCCGGCGGCCTATAATGGGGCCGGAGGGGATTCCATGGAGGCGATCGGCTCCCTCGGCGTGCCCGTTCCTCGACCCCAGCCCGTTTTCCAAAAGCCACGCCCGATCCCGAGAATCGCCGAAGGGCTTCTTGAAGCCGTCCTTATCGAAGTGACACGGCCCCTGAGGGGTTCGTTCTCAGTCCGGATCTTTGATAAAGACTTCATTCCACCTGAGGCGGACGTGGTAGCTGCATTTGTCCTCTACGGTGCCGAAGTTGCCGAACTGGGGCGACGTCTGGAGCTGGCCTGGGACGCGCTTGATCTCCATGCGACTCCCGGAGTTCGCTACGCCTGCTATCGCACCTACGATCACACTCGGGCGCATGGGGCCGTGCTCAAGACCGTGGAAGCACTCCAGGAATCTTTCCTCCCTTGATCCCGCCCTCGTTTTGCTTGACCCGCTCCGGCCGCTCGCGCACCATGGGCCCCCGTGAGCGGTTTCCGCTTCTGGCGCACGCGCGAATTCGGCACCGTGCTCGTCCTGGTCGCGATGCTGATCGCCTGCGAGGTCGCGAAGCGGGTCAACACCCACGACTCCTTCCTCCTCTCGGACGAGCTCCCCCAGCTCTTCAAGGACGCCTCATTCGTCGGCATCGCCGCGATCGGCGCCTGCATGGTCATCATCTCGGGCGGCGTGGACCTGTCCTCCGGCTCGGTGATGAGCCTCGCGGCGGTGACCTTCGGCTACCTCTTCCAGACGCTCGGGGTGCCCGGGCCGATCG
>JACQFK010000154.1 GCA_016200125.1 Planctomycetota bacterium | reverse complement strand
GGCCTTGTCCGAGATGCAGGCAGACCGCGCCTCGATTCTTTGGGCCCGAGTCGCGGGTCGAATCAAGCGCAGGTTGAGCGGGCCCTCTTATTGGGCATCCGTCCGTCCTCAGGCCAAGGGGGGCAGATCGGCTTTCCCAAAAGGAAAGAAGCCCGGGACGATGCCGGGGCTCCTTGTTCGAACCGGAGACGAGGCTCAGCTCGTTAGACGTCGAGCATGTCGTCGTTGGCGAACTCGGCCTTGTCCGAAATGAAGGCAAAGCGTGCCTCGGCCTTGGTGCCCATCAGGCGCTCGACTGAGTCGGCCGTGGTGTCGCGGTCATCGGGCAGCAGGACCACCTTGAGCAGCGTGCGCCGCGCCGGATCCATCGTGGTTTCCTTCAACTGCGCGGGCATCATCTCGCCGAGGCCTTTGAAGCGGTTCACCTCGACCTTGGCATTGGCGTTGAACTCGCTCTTGATCAGCGCATCCTTGTGCGCGTCATCGCGGGCGTAGATCGATTTTTCGCCGTGCTTGAGCTTGTAGAGCGGCGGCTCGGCCGGACCGAGCACGCGCATCTCCGTCTCAACGAAGGTCGCGCGCAGCTTCTCGCCCAGCTGAGTCGCCGCCTCGTGGACCCGCTTCTCGTTCCAGCCGTGGACGAGCGCGCGCACGAGCGTCACGAAGGGCGGGTAGCCCAGCTCGCGCCGCTGTTCGAGCTCCTTCTGCACGAAGCCCTCGAAGTCGTAGGTCGCCGCCATCCGGATCGCGTCGTGCCGCGGGTAGAAGGTCTGGACCACCACGCGGCCGCCCTTCGGTCCCCGGCCCGTCCGGCCCGCCACCTGCGTGATCAGCTGGAAGGTCCGCTCCGACGAGCGGAAATCCGGGATGTGGAAGGCCGTGTCGGCGCTCACGACCCCCACGAGCGTCACGTCGGGCACGTCGAGCCCCTTGGCGATCATCTGGGTGCCCACCAGGATGTCCGTCTCGCCGCCCCAGAGCGCGCCGAGCGAGCGGCGGTAGTCGTCCCGGGTCTTCATGGAATCCGAATCCATCCGCGACACGTTGTAGGCGGGGAAGAGGCGCTGGATCTCGGTCTCGATCCGCTCGGTCCCCATCCCGTAGAGCGCGAGGGTCCCGGCGCCGCAGTCGGGGCAGGTCGCCGGCAGGGGCTGGGAGTCGTAGCAGTAGTGGCAGACGGCCCGCGCGGTCTCGCGGTGGAAGGTCATCGCGACGTCGCAGCGCTTGCAGCTGAAGAACCAGCCGCAGCGGCGGCAGGAGACGTGGGTCAGGAAGCCGCGGCGGTTCAGGAAGAGGATCGCCTGCTCCTCCCGCTGCATCGACTGGGTCATCAGCTGTTCGAGGCGTCGGGAGATGATCGGCTGGCGCTTGAGCTCCAGCTTCTCGGCCGCCATGTCGACGACCTCGATCTCCGGCATCTCGCGGCCCTCGACCCGTCCGGGCAGCCGCGCGAGGCGGTACGCTCCGGTCTGCGCCCTGTACAGCGCCTCGAGCGAGGGCGTCGCGCTGCCCAGGATGACGGCCGCGCCCTCCAGCTTCGCGCGCTGGACGGCCACGTCGCGGGCGTGGTAGCGCGGGTCGTTCTCCTGCTTGTAGGCCGCCTCGTGCTCCTCGTCGAGGACGATGAGGCCCAGCGCGCGCGCCGGGGCGAAGACCGCCGAGCGGGCGCCCACGATGACGTCGATCTCGCCGTTGCGGATCGCGCGCCACTGCCGGGCGCGGTCGGCCGGCGTCAGCACGCTGTGGAGCACCGCCACGCGCGGGAAGCGCGACTTGAAGCGCGACACCGTCTGCGGCGTGAGCGCGATCTCGGGGACCAGGACGATGGCCTGCTTTCCCTGCGCGACCACCCGGGCGATGGACCGGAGATAGACCTCGGTCTTGCCGCTCCCCGTCACGCCGTGGAGCAGGATGACGCCGCCCTGCTCGACGACCTTCAGCGCCTCCTCCTGCGCCGGGGTGAGGCGGAAGTCGGCCGGCTTCTCCACCAGCATCTCGGCCATCGCGTCGATCTCGGGACGGATCTTCGTCTCGACGAGCAGGCCGCTCTTCAGCATCGCGGTCACCACGGCGGCGGAGACCCCCGCGTGCTTCTGGAACTCGGCGCGGGGGATCGGCGAGGGGAGGCGGCGCGCGACCTCGAGGGCCGTCTTCTGCTTCTCCGTCTTCGCCTCGCCGCTTCCGGCGGCGATCAGGCGGATGATCTGTCCCGGATTCTTCGTCTTCACCCCGGAGGGGATCGCGGCGTTGATCGCCTCGCCCAAGGAGCAGGCGTAGCGGTTCGCCACCCAGCGGGCCAATTCGAGGATCCGCTCGTCGGCCAGCACGTCCTCGGAGGCGTCCTTGAGGTCCTTGATCCGGGGAAACGTGGCGCTGTCGGCCAGCCGGACCACATAGCCGTACTGCTCCCGCGGGCCGAAGGGGACCTTCACCCGGACACCGGGAGCGACCCGGTCGCGCAGCGACGGCGGAATCCGGTAGGTGAAGGAGCGGTCGAGCGGGAGGTTGAGGACGACTTCGGCGAACTCGGACACGGCGGGGATAGTATCACACGGAGGCGTGACGGGATAGTTCTCGTCAGCGGAGCGGAACGACCTTGCGGGCGGCGGCGCGGCCGCCGGTCGATTCCCGGACCTCGATCTCGGCCGTCGCGTGGCCCGGGTCGAGGAGGAAGACGTCCTTGACGACGTAGGTGAAGGGCGCCGAGGCCGCGCCCGGGGCGAGATCCCGCAGGAGTTCGTTCTGCTCGGGTAGCGAGGGGAGACGGGCCCTCAGCGCGAGCGTCATGGGATGGTCGGAGGCGTTCCGGATCCGGAGCGTCACTTTCTTCGACCCCGCCTGCGGGCCGTCGGTCACGGCGCTGTCGACGACGAAAACGGGGCTCAGCCGCACGAAGCGCGTGAGGTGGATCGTCTGCTCCTTGCCGTTGCGGACGAAGCCGACCTCGAAGCGCAGCTCCTGGACGCGCGGGGTTTCGAAAACCGGCAGGGTGAACTGCAGCTCCCCGGTCAGGTCGGCGTCGGCGGCGAGCGCGGCGGCCGAGATCGCCCGCGGAGAGGCCTGCCAGCCCGCGGGGAGCTCCTCGAGCCGGATCCGGACGTCGCGGAGCGCCTGGGCCCGGGACGGATTGCGGAAGCGGATCGTCCTCGTCGCGGGATTGAGCTGCAGCGGCAGATCGCCGCCCGCGATCTCCAGCTTGAGCTCCAGCAGCAGGGGATCGATGCCCACGATGTAGACCGGGATCGGGCTCAGGCGGATCCGTTCGCCGGGCTTGAGCGGCCGAAGGGCGCCTAGGGACGGATAGAGCCTGGCGCCATCGTTGAGCGTGATCGGGATCTCGTCGTCGCCCCTGTCGCACCAGAGGGCCAGGACCGCGGAGTCCTGTTTCCGGAAGGCGAGCGAGCGGACGTTCGCGGGGAAGAGCCCGGGGTCCGCCATCAGGGTCGCGCCGTCGATTGCGTCGTGCAGCGCCCGCAGCGCGAGCCAGGAGGGCGTGGGATCGCCGTCGGCCTCAAGAAGGGGGCCCCGCACGGCCGCCTGATAGAGCGCGGTCGGGATCTCCGTCTTCGGGGCCGCGGTCGAGGGCCAGGGATTCGGGACCAGCAGCGTCAGGCTCCGGCGGAGCTCCGTGCCGTCGACCGAGGCGGCCACTTCGTGCGCGCCCGGCAGGGGCGGGGGGAAGTCGACGGTCGCTGAAAAGTTCGTCAGCACGGCCGAGCGGCGATGCTCCGCGCCGGCGGCGGTTCTCATCACGACCGTGACGCCGTAGGTTCCGGGGGGCGCGCCGGCGAGCGATACCGTCAGGCGGGGATACTCCTCGGGGCTGAACACGGCCGTCGGCCGGCCGCTGGGCCGGAGGTCGAGCCTCTGGACCGGCGTGAAGGACAGCCGGTCGAAATCGGCGTAGCCGCTGACGTCGCCGCCGCCGAAGTCGAGCCGGGGCGAAACGCCGACGGCTCCGGCGGGAACCCGGGGGATCTCGAGGACGATCTGCATCCAGTCTCCCGCTCGGGCGACCTCGAGCGATCGCGTCTCGGCGATGCGGGCGCCGCCGGCGTCGAGCCAGGCCAGCGTGACGGAGGCGGCGTTGCCGAGCGACTGGGGCGTGCGGGCGAAGAAGGACAGCCGGTAGGGGCGCGAGGCGTCGACGGGCCAGGGCTTCAGCAGCCGGAGCGACGTGGAACCCCCCAGGCTGCGCATGCGGAGGAAGCCGGTTCCGGACTTCGCGGATCCCGGTTCGTGGACGGTCGCGATGCTGTTGTAGGGGGGATGGTCGTCTGAGACGACCCGCTCCCAGCCGTCGAGGGCGGCGTTCTCAAAGTCCTCGACGATCTCGCCGTCGGACGCCAGGACCGCGAGCGCCAGCAACAGCTTCACAGTCTTACTATATCGTCCTTTAGCGGGACTTCTTGTAGGCCCCGCGCGCGGCTTCCATGACCTTCGCGAGCGGAACCCCGTGCTTCTCGGCGGCGGCGCGGCAATCCTCGTACTCGGGCGAGGCCTTGAGCTCCTCGCCGTCGAGCAGGCCGACCTTCACGCGGATCTCGCCGTAGCGGGTCGCGATCTTCTCCTCGCGGCGACCCAGCTTGGTCCGCTCCATCAGCGCCCGCCGGACGCCGAAGGTGGGCGTCTCGCGCAGCAGCAGCTCCTCGACCGCGGCCCGCTTGGAAGGCGCAACCAGGACTGAGATCTTCACGCCGGGCCGCGACTTCTTCATCTGGATCGCGGTGGTGTAGACGTCGACGGCGCCCGCGGCGAAGAGCTTCTCGAACAGGTAGCCCACGAGCTCGCCCGGCGCGTTGTCCAGGTTGGTTTCGATCAGGTAGACCGAATCGCTCTCCCCGGGCGAGACGCGCTCGCCGATCAGGATCCGGGCGACGTTGGCCCGCTGGGGAAGGTCCCATTCGCCCGCGCCCCAGCCCTGGGCGGTCAGCGTCATGTCGGGGAAGCGGCCGG
>JACQFK010000153.1 GCA_016200125.1 Planctomycetota bacterium | reverse complement strand
GAGCTGGGCGGCGAAGGGACGATAGGTGTCGACATCGTGGCTCTTGATGCTCGCCTGCTGGATCGTGACGAAGTCCCAGTCGCCGGACTCCAGCTCCATGCCTAGGCTTTTCGTCCCGTACAGGCCCGCCGCGTCCTTGGAGTCCTTCTCGTTGGCCTGGATCTTCGTCCAGTGCACCTCCATGGCGGCGCCGCCGACGGACATCGGCTGGTGGACCAGGACGTTGCCGCGCGCCTTGGCGAGATCGCCCAGGTAGTGCGTCGCGTTCTGGGAGAAGCTGTTGCCGATCGTCAGCAACTTGACGGTTTTCGGCAGGGTCGCGGGCCGCGCCGACAGCAGAAGCAGGATTGCCAGGGCGAGTTGTTTGATCATAGGCCCGACAGCCTACCGCGAGTCAGGATTAGGTTCAAGGAAGCCGCCATGGCGTGCTAAGCTCTATCAAGTGACCCGAATACTCATCCTCTCCGCCTCCGCGGGCGCCGGACACAACCGCGCCGCCGAGGCCATCCGCGAAAGCGCCAAGGCCTACTGCCCGGGCGTCGAGACCGAGTGGGTCGACACCCTCAAGTACACCAACAAGGTCTTCGCCAAGCTCTACGAGCAGACCTACGTCTGGATGGCCAGCTACTCGCCCTCCCTCTGGGGCGTCCTCTACAAGCAGGCCGGCAGGAACACCGAGCACAGGAAGATCACCCAGCTCATCGAGCTCCACGACCGGCTCACCTACCGGAAGCTCATGCAGCGCGTCGAGGAGTTCAAGCCCGACGTCGCAATCTGCACGCACTTCCTCCCCGCCTACGTCCTCCTCGCGAAGCGCGTGAACATCCCCATCTACGTGGTCATCACCGACTTCGACGCCCACTCGCTCTGGGTGCTGAAGAAGGCCGCGGGCTACTTCGTGGCGAGCGACGAGGTCAAGGTCCAGCTCGCCCGCTACGGCTACCCCGCCGCGCAGATCCGCGCCACCGGCATCCCCATCCATCCGGTCTTCTCGCAGGAGACGCCGCGCGAACCCTCCCCGAAGCCCCAGATCCTCTTCATGAGCGGCGGCATGGGCATGGGGCACATGGAGAAGGCTCTCGAGCGCATCCTGGACATCCGCGTGCCGTTCTCCCTCACCGTCGTCGCGGGAAAGAACGAGTCCATGCGGAAGAAGCTCGAGAAGATGGCCGGCGACCGCGCGACCGTCCACGGCTTCGTCAGCAACGTGCACGAGCTCATGGGGAAGAGCGACCTCATCATCACCAAGGCCGGGGGGCTCACGGTCTCCGAGTGCCTCGCCAAGAAGCTGCCCATGGTCATCTTCTCGCCGATCCCGGGGCAGGAGGAGTGCAACGCCGACTACCTCCTCGAGCACGGCTGCGCCGTCAAGGCGCGCACGCTCGATGTCCTGGACTACAAGGTCCTGGAACTGTTGGAAAACCCCGCGCGGCTGGATATGATGAGGCGCGCCTGCGGCGCCGCCGCGCGCGCCAGCGCGGGGCGGGATCTCCTTCGGCACGTGCTCGATGAAAATTCTACTCGCGGATGACGAGCGGACCATCGCCGTCACCCTCGGCGACGCGCTCCGCGGCGCGGGCCACACGGTGACGGTCGTTCCGGACGGCGAGCAGGCCATCGAATCCCTCAAGCTCGACGCCTTCGACTGCGTCATCACCGACATCCGCCTCCCCAAGGCCGACGGGCTCAAGGTCCTCCGCGCCGTGAAGGAGTCCCAGCCCAGCAGCCGCGTCATCCTCATCACGGCCTACGCCAGCGTCGAGGACGCCGTCGCCGCGATCAAGGACGGCGCCGAGGACTACATCCAGAAGCCCTTCTTCAACGACGACGTGGTCGCGCGGCTGAAGAAGCTGGAGCGCCTGCACTCGCTGGAGCAGGAGAACAAGCAGCTCAAGGAGGAGCTCGCCGGGCGCCGCCAGTTCGGCGCGCTGGTCGGCAAGTCTCCCAAGATGCAGGCGGTCTACGACCTCGTGAAGTCGGTCGCCGCGAGCGAGGTGAACGTCCTCATCGAGGGCGAAAGCGGCACCGGCAAGGAGCTCGTCGCCGAGGCGATCCACTACAACTCGCCGCGCAAGGCGAGGCCGCTCGTCAAGATGTCCTGCAGCGTCTTTCCCGAGACCCTGATCGAGGACGAGCTCTTCGGCCACGTGAAGGGGGCCTTCACGGACGCGAAGTCCGACAAGTCGGGCCGCTTCGAGCGGGCCCATACCGGGACGATCTTCATCGACGACATCGACGACCTCCAGCCGATCCCCCAGGTGAAGCTGCTGCGCGTGCTGCAGGAGCGCGAGTTCGAGCGCATCGGCGCCACCCAGCCGATCAAGGTCGACGTCCGCATCGTCGTCGCCACGAAGAAGGACCTCTGGCAGCTCGTGCAGGGCAACACGTTTCGCGAGGACCTTTTCCACCGCCTCAACGTGGTGAAGGTCCGCATCCCGCCCCTGCGGGAGCGGAGCGAGGACATCCCCCTGCTCGTGGGCCATTTCATGAAGAAGTTCTCGAAGGGCCGCGAGTTCTCGATCTCCTCCGAGGTCCTCGAGGCGCTGCAGGGCTACTCCTGGCCCGGCAACGTCCGCGAGCTGGAGCACGCGATCGAGCGGGCGATCGCGCTGGCCGGCGAGGAGCTCCTCCTCAAGAAGGAGCACCTGCTGCGGCCGCTCAACCTGGCCGGCAGCGACGAGCCGCCCACCGGCAAGCTCTCGACGCTCCGCGAGATGGTCGCGGAGGCCGAGACGCGCCACATCCGCAGCGTGGTGGCCTACACCCAGGGCCACCGCGGCGAAGCCTCGCGCATCCTGGGCATCACCCGCAAGAACCTGTGGGAGAAGATGCGGGAGTACGGGATCGAAGGCTAGAGGCGGCCTACTTGCGGATCTTCAGCGTCTTGACGTAGGCCTTCCACTCGCGCTCGAGGGCTTCCATCTCCACCGGCTTGCCCTTGAGCTGGAAGGCGTTCCGGTAGACCTCGTCGCGCGGCTTTCCGACCTTGAAGCCGTCGATCAGCTTGATGACGATCTCGGAGTACTGGCCCTTGCCGCCGTCGAGCGTCGGGTAGTTCCACAGGAAGTGCACGAAGGACCAGGACTGCGGGTAGTGGACCTGGGCGCGCATCATGAAGGGCTGCTGGCCGAGCTCCAGGAGGTCCTTGATCGTGGGGCACTGGCCGCCCTGCGAGAACTGCTTCACCGCCTCGATGCGCCAGGTCGCGGTGCCTCCGAGGGTGAACACGTAGAGGTCCCGGCCGCGGATCTCCGAGGCGCCGAAGCAGTCGGCCAGCCCCTCGCTGAACCACATCGGGATCTCCTTCGATTCGTAGAAGCCGGGGAAGGCCAGGTCGAAGAACTGGTGGCAGCCCTCGTGGCAGAGCGTGTGGAAGTACATGCCGGTCTCGTCGCTGTCCTCGTAGCCAACGAGTTCCTTCGTGGCGGGGCTGTAGTAGGCGGCCGAGCTGGGCGGACCGCCGGCGCCGACGTAGGCCGCCTTGCTCTTGTGGAGCTTGAGCACCGCCTTGCGCGAGAGCATCCCCTGGAAGCGGAAGGCGAGCGAGTACTTCTCGAAGAGCAGCTCCATCTTCCACTTCAGCTCGTCCAGCAGCTGCTTGTCCGTGCCCTTCGTCTTCTTGTTCGACGAGCCCTTCTGGACGTGCAGCGTGTAGTGGGCCGTCTCGGCGATCAGCCAGTCGCCCTCCTCGCGGTCCTTGACCTCGTTCTTGATCTTCCCGAAGTAGTCCTTCACCGCCTTCTCGAGGCCCGGGAGGTTGTTGCCCGGGGCGGGCTTGAGGATCGGCGCCATCGCGTCGTCGGGCTTCTTTCCCTCGCCCAGCGCGGCGAGCGGCTGGGCCACTGCCGTCCCGTTG
>JACQFK010000155.1 GCA_016200125.1 Planctomycetota bacterium | reverse complement strand
ACGACTTCAGCTACAACATCCTGAAGGACCCGGTGCACATCCGGGACATCAACGCGACGATTCTCCACCTGCTGGGGATGGATCACAAGCGGCTGATCTACAAGTTCCAGGGCCTCGATCAGCGGCTCACGGGCGTGGAGGAGGAGGCGAAGATCGTGAGCTCGATCCTCGCCTGAGGGGCCATGGCGGCCCGGATCGCGCTCCTGCTCGCCTTCTCCCTGGCCGGCTGCGCCTCCGGCCCCGTCGAACCGCAGGCGAAGGCGCCGCCCAGGCGCGACCGCGTCGTCCGCGTGGTGACGATCTCCCAGGACGGGATCGGCGAGAAGCAGCGGGTCGAGGCGACGCTGGAGCGGCTCACGCGGGCGGCGTCCTTCAAGCCCGACATCGCCTGCCTGCCCGAGACGCTGACGCGCGGAGAACCCGAAACCGTGCCCGGCCCGACGACGGAACGGGTGGGCGCCTGGGCGCGCGAGCACTCCTCCTACGTCATCTGCCCCCTCAAGACGCGGGAGGGCGGGACGGTCCACAACACCGCCGTGCTGCTCGACCGGGAAGGGCGCGTCGTGGGCCGGTACCACAAGATCCATCCCACGGAGGACGAGCTCAAGGATGGCGTCTGCCCCGGCGCGGTCGATCCGCCCGTGTTCGACACGGACTTCGGCCGGATCGGGATCCAGATCTGCTTCGACGTCAACTGGCGCGAGTCCTGGATCCGGCTCCGGGAGAAGGGGGCGCAGATCATCTTCTGGCCTTCGGCCTATCCCGCGGCGCGGCAGCTCCCTTCGCTGGCCTGGCAGAACAAGGTCTTCGTCGTCACGTCGACGATCTCGCGCCCCTCGCGGATCTACGACATCACGGGGGACGTCCTCGACGCCAGCGACCCCGGGAAGCCCTGGGCGGGCGCGGCGCTCCCGCTCGGGAAGCGGCTCTTCGAGACGGACTTCAACGCCGCGAAGGCGAGGCAGATGGAGAAGAAGTACGCCGGCCGCGTCCAGGTCACCTGGTACAAGGAGGACGACTGGTTCACGGTGGCGTCGTTGGATCCCGAGCTGACGGTCGAAGACCTCATGAAGGAGTACGGCCTGACGCCGCTGGACGCCTACGTGCTCCGCGCCGGGCGGGTCCAGGACGAGGCCCGCCAAGAGCGATGACCTCCTACCTGGAGCTCTTTCGGCTGTTCGATCCGCCCTACGAAAAGTTCGACAACTCCATGCTGGGGCCGGAGTTTCCGGCGGAGCTCGACCTCGTCAGCCGCCTCTGGTTCCGTTGCGGCTACCGTCCCGGGATCGGCGCCTACCTGAACTTCTTCCTGCTGCGCGACTTCATCACGATTCACGACACGAACTATCCGCCGCGCTTCAAGACCTTCAAGGCGATGGCGACCTCGTTCTACATGACCGACCTGTTCATCCGCGACGTCACCGATTCGGGCCTGCAGCCGACGGGCGGGATCTCCGGCGCCAGGGTCCGCGAGACGCTCCGCCAGATCCAGCAGCGCCACCAGAAGGTGAAGATCCCGGTCTGGATGCAGACCTACTTCGGGTTCAGCCTGCTGGAGAACGTCGAGAAGCAGTGCGCGCCGATGACGGACGACGAGAAGCGGCTCCACCTGGCCTACATGAGCAAGACCTACCGCATCATGGGGATGCCCTTCTCGGAGAAGCGGGGCCTGATGGAGCAGTTCAGCCGCGCGATCGAGGAGGAGCAGGCGGCGCTGACGGACAACGTGCCGCGCCACTCGGTGAATCTCCTGAGGATGGGCGAGATGATCGGCGTCTCGTCGGGGCCGGAGTCGATCCTTCCCATGCTTCCGCCGAGAACGCGCGCCGTGTTCGAGCCGCTCTATCCGCAGGTCCGCCCGGGCCTGCTGCGCCGCCAGTGGTGCCGGGTCCTCGGCAAGCTGCTGATGCCCAAGGCGGTAGGGGCGCCCCGCAAGGCGGTTCCCTTTCAGGGATGAATTCCACTTTCTCCGTGCTCTCCCATCCCCATCGCCCTCTATTCTCATAGAGACCTGAATGGAGCCGACTGAGGAATTGGCCCTCGTCCGGCGGGCGCAGGCGGGCGACCGCGCTGCGTTCGAGGACCTGATCCGCGCCCACGCGCGGCTGGTGTGGGCCTCCGTCTACGGCTGGGTGAAGGACCCGGGATGGACGGAGGACCTGGTGCAGGAGACCTTCCTGCGCGCGTGGGAGTCGCTGAAGGACCTGAAGCAGCCGGAGGCCTTCCGGGGCTGGCTGCTGACGGTGGCGCGGCGGCTGGCCTGGCGCCAGGCGGAGGTCGCGGGACGGGCCGACCTGATGCCGTCGTTGCCGGACCGCGCGGCGCCGGTGGATACGGCGGATCCCGAGGAGGCGCGCGAGGAGGTCCAGAAGGCCCTCGCGCGGCTGCCGGAGCGCTACCGGGTGCCGGTGACGCTGCACCTCCTCAACGGCCTGGAGTACGGGGCCATCGAGAAGTTGACCGGGTTAGCCAACGGGTCTCTGCGCGGGCTCGTGGCCCGCGGCGTCGCGAAGCTGCGGGCCGAGCTCGCGCCCTGGTGGAGGAGTCGACATGAGCCTGCATGAACGGATGGAATCGATCGCGGACCTGCACGTCGCCGGCGGCCTCAGTGCCGACGAGCGGCGCGAGGCCGACCAGCACGCGGCCGGCTGCGCCTCCTGCGCGGAGCTGCTCCGCGACGCGCGCGCCTTCTCGGCCTGGGCCCGCGGGGCCATCGCCCCCGACGCGCCGCCCGCCGACCTCGAGGACCGCCTGATCGCCCGCTTCCGCGCGGCAGGCCAGACCAAGAAAAGGAGATTTCCCGTGGGCAAGCGAGTCTTGAAGATCACGGCCTCGATCGCCGCCGCGGTGGCGCTCGTGTTCCTGGGCAACGCGTTCAGCGAGCTTGCCGGCATCAGGTCGCTCGCAAGTGCGACATCGGAGTTTCAGCAGGACTTCGGCGTGGACGTGGTGAACAGGGCGAACCGGGAGATCTCGGGCAGGACAATAGTTGATGCCGTCAGCGACGGCGTCTCCCTGGATGTCCGCGCCGTGGGCAGTCCTCCCCCGGGGAAGGAATTCGCCTACTTCTTCAAGCGGGATCTTGGAGAGAATGGCGACAAGGCCGCCTGGGCCTTCGGCGGAGAAGGAAGGCGGAAGTCGGATGAAGCCCTGGAGAAGGGCGTGGAGCATCTCTCTTATGCGGGTCCGCGCAACGCCGATCGGAAGCTCAACGATCAGTTGAAGTCGATGACGGGCGGCGGTGCTGGCTTCGGCGGCAAGGCCGGCGAGGCGAAGGGCGAGAACCTGGGCGTGAACCGCCAGCTGGACAGCTTGGAGAGATCCGGCAAGTTGCAGGAAGCTCAGCAGCAGAACGGCGCCCGCGAAAACCTGGTCGCCCGCGGCGGAGGCGCGAGAGCCCCGGAGCCCGCCGCCGTCCAGGACACCCGCAAGATCATCCGCACCGGCGACGTCTCGCTCGAGGTCGAGTCCTACGAGGCCACCTACACCAGGCTCAACGACTACGTCAACGCCGAGAGGGGCCAGATCGCCGGCGCCAACACCCAGAAGATGGCCAACGGCAAGATCCGCGCGACCGTCACGGTCCGCATGCTCCCCGAGCGCTTCGAGGCCTTCCTCGCGAAGCTCAAGGAGTTCGGCACCATCCAGAACCAGAGCATCGGCTCGCAGGACATCACGAAGGCCTACATCGACCTCGAGACGCGCCTGAACAGCAAGAAGATCCTCGCCGAGCGCCTGGCCAAGCTCCTCGCCGACGGGAAGGGCAGCGTGAAGGAGCTCATGGACGTCGAGGTCCAGCTCGGCAACACCAACGAGGCCATCGAGCAGATCAAGGGCGAGATCAAGTACTACGACAATCAAGTCGGCATGTCGACGATCACGCTCCGCATCTCCGAGAAGGACCTCGGCCAGCCCTTCGAGTACGTCCAGACGCTCCAGTCCAACATCGCCCTCACGGCGAAGGATCCGGACGACGTCTACGTCCGCGCCCAGAAGGACATCACGGACGCCGGCGGGCAGGTCGTCGACTCCAAGATGACCCGGCAGAGCGACGGCTCCTCGACGGGCACGATCCGCGGCCGCGTCGACTCCGAGAAGTTCCCGGCCCTCCGCGACGCGCTCCGGAAGCTGGGCACGGTGACCAACGACACCGTGAACCAGCAGCGGACCGCGCGGGGCGGAAACGAAAGCACCCCGAAGGCCGACGCCCCTCTGCGCAAGGAGCAGGCGATCGTCGACTTCACCGTCAACTCGCCGCCGCTTTTCGTCACGCGGCGGTCACAGATCCTGGTCGAGACGCCCGAGGTCGAGAGCGCCTACCAGAACTCGCGCCGCGCGGTCGAGGCCGCAGGCGGCAAGATCGTCGACGGTTCCCTCACCGGCCGCAGCGACGGCATGTCCGCCACCCTGAGGGCCCAGGTCGACGCGGACAAGTTCGCCGCGCTGGTCGACTCTCTCAAGTCGGCGGGCAAGGTGAAGAACGCGAACGTGAACCACATCCTGCCCTCGGTCTCCTCCGACGGCGGCCCCCAGCTCCTCCGCGAGCGGGCCGAGATCGAGCTCGCGCTGATCTCGCCGCCCCAGCTCATCGGCGAGGAGCACGGGCTCCTCAAGACGATCCGCGACACCTTTGCCAACAGCTGGACCGGCCTGCTCTGGTCGGTCGAGAAGCTCTTCGTGGGCGTCTCGCTCGCGGGCCCCTGGGTCGCCGTCCTGGCCCTCGGCGTGGTCCTCTGGCGCCGCGCCCGCCGGAAGAAGGCAACGACCTAAAATACTTGGGGAGGTTTTGTCCCCCGGAGTGTCGTAAATAGAAGTAGGCGGGATCGAGACGCTGGGGGATACCATGAAACTCCTCTCCATCGCCCTTCTGTTGCTGGCCATTCCGCAGGACAAAGTCAAAGGGGGCATCTCAGTCTCCGACGGCGCGGATCCCGTCGCGATGGGCGAGACGCCCGCCTCGTTCAAGGGCGATGCCGTCGTCTCCAACGGGCGGATCTCCCTGGTCGTCTCCAAGAACGGGTCTGCGGAACTGCGCGGCGGCGCCGTCGCCCGCGCGAAGCTGTCGCTGGTCGGCGTCGCGAAGTTCGACCGGGTGGCGCTCGTCGAGCACGGGAAGGGCGGAGCAATCCTCGAAGTCGGCGCCAAGGGCGTCTCCGCCCGGCTCAAGCTCAAGAAGGGGGACGTCGCGGTCGAGGTCCAGCCCGGAGAAGGGGCCGGGAAGCTGCGCGTGGACTGCCCCAGCCGCTTCATCGTCCTGCCCGACTTCTTCGCCGACGACATCGTCATCGACGCCCGGAAGCTCCCGGCCGCCTCGGTCGAGATCCCGAGCGAGAACTTCCTCCTCCAGCTGGCGGGGAAGGGCGATGCCATCGTGATGTCGGTCTTCGAGAACAAGGAGCAGGACGTCCGGCTCGCGCTCTCGGGCACGGGCGACGACCGCGTGGCCGCGGGCTCGGAGATCGAGTTCGGCAAGAACCGGAAGATCTGGGTCTCGGTCCTCGAGGCGCCCCAGATCTGGCACGTGAAGGAGGTCAAGCCCGACGAGGCGGGCAAGGTCGTCCCGCTCGAGTGGAAGATGCCCTTTCCTGCGGCCTGGCGCTGCGACCTCACCCGGTCGAACGACCTCGCCGACAGCTGGGAGATGCTGATCCAAAAGGACAAGGAGGGCGACTTCTTCAAGCCCAGCTGGATGGGCGGCGGGCCGGAGAAGATCCCGAACACCCGGAAACGCTGGACCACCGTGCTCGGCAGCTTCATCTACCCCGCCTGGTCGGACGCCGATCACAACAGCTTCCTCCAGCCGCTCAAGCACGACAAGGTCGCTTTCCGCGGCCCCGCGGTGATCTACCCCGTCAACCGCGTCGAAGGGACGCCGCTCGAGGCCTTCACGGTCATCGACATGGTCCGCAACACCCTGGGCGCCGGGCCCTGCGAGTACCTGCTCGATCTCGAGGGCAACAAGTCGGAGTACAAGGGCCGGGCCACCTGCTCCTCGCGCGACAACCTGAAGCGCATCTACACCGCGGGCGAGCAGAAGGCGAAGCATGCCGAAGTCGACAAGATCCTGAACGACGCGCTCATCTTCGTGAAGCACATCCGGGGCCGGATCACCCGTTACGTTGACTTCTGCCACCAGATCCGCGAGTATCTCGCGGCGCAGAAGAAGGCCCATCCCGAGCTCAAGGACCCGATCGCCGAGCTCGAGAAGATCGCCGAGGAAGTGGACGCCCGCTTCAAGGCGCGCGAAGACAAGATGAAGACGCCCGACTACGTGGCCAAGATGAACGAGGACTTCCGGCGCGACGTGCTGGACTACGAAGGCCCCGACGCGGTGGACCGCTGCCTGAAGTACGCCCTCGCGCTGGTCGTGGTCGGCGACAACCAGGACGAGCTCTCCGGCGAGTGCCGCTGGGTGGTCAAGGCGCTGCGCCAGAAGGCGGGTCTGCTGATGGCCGTCGACGCCCGGATGGCGCCGATCGCCGCCGAGATCCGCACGAGGACCCAGGAAGCGCTGAAGAACCCCGCCGGACATGAAGGGAACCGCCATTGAGAAAGCACGCCGCGCTGATCCTTCTGTTCGCCGCCTGCGACAACGCGGCGGCGCCGCCGCCGGCCCTGCCCGTCAAGCAGCTCGAGAAGTTCCAGCCGAGGACCGGCGGAACGATGGCGCTCATGCCCGCCGGGGCGGTCGAGGCCCTGTACGTCGACGTCTATCCCGTCACGCAGGAGATGTACCAGAAGGTGATGGGGATCAATCCGTCGAAGCAGAAGAATCCGGCGGCGCCGGTCGCGGGCGTCCAGTGGGTCGACGCGGTCCGCTTCTGCAACAAGTGCTCCGAGGCCGAAGGCCTGGAGCCCTGCTATGACCTGAAGACCTGGGCCTGCACCCCGACCGCCTCCGGCTACCGGCTTCCCTCGGAGCTGGAGTGGGAGATCGCCTGCCGGGCGGGCTGCACGGACCGCTTTCCCTTCGGGGGCGATGCCTCGCAGCTCGGCCGCCACGCGTGGACGAAGGGGAACTCGGAGGGCAAGATCCACCCCGTCGGGCAGAAGGAGCCCAACGCCTGGGGCCTCTACGACATGCTGGGCAACGTGTGGCAGTGGACGAACGACTGGGCCGACGCGGACCAGAAGCAGCGGGTGCTGCGCGGCGGCGCCTGGGACACCGACCCCTCGAAGGTCGAAATATCGCTGCGCAAGAAGGAATTCCCCGTCTACACCGACGCCTGCTTCGGCGTCGACTCGAACGGCTTCCGCCGGGTGAAGAACCCGACGCTTCCGAAGGCCGGCACTCCGGTCGTGGTGACGCCTCCGGTCACGCCGACCTCGGAAGTGAAGAAGGACCCGCCCCCCTCGACGCCGGCGCCGCAGGGGAAGACCCTTCCGGGCCTAAAAGGGACGATCGTGTTCGTGAGCGACCGGAGCGGCGCGCTCGAAATCTTGAAGATGCACGCGAGCGGCAAGTATCAGAAGCAGCTGACGAACGAGAAGACGCCGCACGCCGATCCGAAGTTCTCGCCCGACGGGAAGACGATCCTCTACACGGCGCTCAAGGGCGGCTTCCCCGAAGTCTGGCGGATGAACCGCGACGGCTCCGATCAGAAGAAGGTCACGACCGGCTCCCAGGGGAGCTGGGCGCCCGACGGCAAGTCCATCGTGTTCATCCGCGACAACCAGTGCTTCACGCGCGAGCTCGGCGCGGGCGCCGAGAAGCGCCTCACGCCGGAGAAGTGGGAGCGCTGCGGCGTGCCGGCCTGGAGCCCGGACGGCAAGACGGTCGCGGTGGCCAGCCGCCACCTGGAGACGATCGGCATCTTCCTGGTGGGGCTCGACGGCGCGGCGCAGGCCCAGCTCAAGACCCAGGAGGCCTGCTGCACGCCCGCCTGGTCGAAGGACGCCAAGCGGCTGCTCTGCCAGTCGGTGAAGGGCCACTGCTACCAGCTGGAGGCCGACGGGAAGAACTGGGAGCAGGTCACGTTCGGCGCCGACGTCCAGCACGACGCGCGATACTCGCCCGACGAGACCGCGTTCGTCTACTGCCGGGCGCCGAGCCCCGAGGGCCCCTGGCAGCTCTGCGTGAAGAAGTTCGACAGCGACGACTTCGACTTCGTCCAGATCACCAGCGAGGGCTCGAACTCGCTGCCGGACTGGCACAGCCTTGAAGATTGAGCTATCGAGCTATTGAGCCGTTGAAAACCCAGTCCTAGGAAGCCAATCAACCCGCGAGTGAGACCAACGACGACCGATGGGCTGGCGGTCTTGTCGAAAGACAGCCGCTGACTGTGTTTTCAATAGCCCGATCGTGAAATAGCTCGATTCTTACTTCGTCCAGAAGATGCTCGCCATGTCCATGAAGGTCGTGGGCAGGAGCTTGTACTTCTTCTTCTCGTCCTGCGTCTCGCGGATCAGGCCCTTCATGGGGATGGCCTCGACCTCGAGGCCGGCGAGGCGGACCATGTGGCCGAACTTGCCGGCGAGCACGGCCTCGGCGGCCGACACGCCGTAGCGGGTGCCCAGGATGCGGTCGTAGGCGGCCGGGGAGCCGCCGCGCTGGAGGTGCCCCAGCGCGATCGCGCGGGCCTCGAAGCCTGTGCGCTTCTGGAGCTCGCCGGCGACCGCCTCGCCCACCTGGCCGGGCTGGAGGATCACGTTCTTGAAGCTGTCGTACTGCGCCTCCGCGGAGAGGGACCAGCGGCCCGTCTTGTCCTTTACGACGTGCGGCGCGACCTCGATGCCCGAGATCTTGGAGCCCTCGGTCACGACGACGATGCTGTGCGACTTGCCGTTGGCGCGGACGCTCTTGAGGACGTCGCAGATCTCCTGGATGTCCACGGGCTTCTCGGGGACCGCGATGTAGTCGGCGGCGCTGGCCATGCCGCTGTAGGCGCCGATCCAGCCCGCGTGGCGGCCCATGCACTCCACCACCATGATGCGGTGATGGCTCATGGTCGTCGAGCGCAGGGCGTCGATCGCGCGCGTCGCCTGCTCGACGCTCGACCAGAAGCCGAAGGTGAAGTCGGTGCCGTTCACGTCGTTATCGATGGTCTTGGGAACGCCGACGACGTTGAGCTTGTAGTCGCGCCAGAGGTAGTAGCCGATCTCGAGGGTGTCGTCGCCGCCGATCGCGACGAGCGCGTCGAGCTCGTGGCGCTTCCAGACGGCGAGGGCGCGGGTGACATGGTCGGGCGACTTGTAGAGGTTCGTGCGTTGAGGCCGGGGGCGTCGCCGCCGCCGGTCAGGATTCCCACTTTCTTCATGGCGCTTGAAGCTCCCTGGAAATGAAAACGGGGCGA
Source organism: Planctomycetota bacterium (assembly GCA_016200125.1). The sequence goes on along the minus strand of JACQFK010000155.1, from coordinate 477 downwards.
TCCTACCAAACTCGGCCGTCGAACGGAATGAAGTCTTGAGGCTCGGACGCTACCGGGCGGAACGCCGCAGGAGCCGGAGGAGGGCCAGCAGGGCCAGCGCGTCGAGTCCGGTCAGGCCGCAGCCGCCGCCTCCGCCGCCGCTCTTCTTGGGCGGGGGAGGAGCCGGCTTGGACAGGGGATCCATGGGGTCCGTCCCGGCCTGGAATTCCTGGAGATTGGTGTAGCCGTCGCCGTCGGGGTCGCCGCCGGCCGTCTGGGCCAGGCTGAGGAAGTGGGTCATCTCCCAGGCGTCGTCCATGCCGTCGCCGTCGCTGTCGGTCATGTCGCTCAGCTTGAAGTCGAGCTTCACGTTCTCGCCGGTGCGGGTGATGACCTTGCTCACGATGCCCGCGCCGAAGGCGCCGCCGGTGGCCTCGACCGTGAGGGTCCCCGAGACGCCGCTGTAGGGAAAAGCGTAGCCGCCCGCGGTCGCCGTGA
>JACQFK010000147.1 GCA_016200125.1 Planctomycetota bacterium | reverse complement strand
CTTGTCGTCCGTGGTGCGGATCCGGAGCCCCGGGACCAGGAACTCGCCCTCGGAGGACACGGCGGGCTTGCCGAAGTGGAAGTCGCGGAGACGGGTCGCGTCCTCGGCGGCCAGCTGCCACCAGCGGAATTTCAGCGGCTGGGGGATTCCGGAGAGCCGGAGCGTGATCCCGTCGCCGTCGGCCGCGACGATCTCGCAGAGCTCGGCTTTGCCGTCCAGGAAACGGACGCGCTCCTTGGGGCCGCCTTCTTGCGCCGCGACGAGAAGGGCGAACGCGAGCGAGATGTAGAGCCCGGTGCTGAAGCGGAGCCACCTAGCGAAGAAATTCGCGAACCGACGACGCCACGCGCTCCCTCTCCCCTCCGTCGAGGGAGGGATAGAGGGGGATGGACGCCCAGTTTCGATGCAGTTCTTCCGCACCCGGAAACTCCCCCGAGGGCGTCGCGAAGTAGCGGTGCAGCGGCCGGTACACCGGGCGCTTGCACTCGATGCCGCGCGATAATAGTCGGCGATCCGGCGCCGGCGCTTGACGAAATCGGCCAGCTTCGCCAGCTGCGCCCGCCCCAGCGCCGCGACCAGCGCGCTCATCCGGTAGTTGTGGCGGACCTTGTAGTCGTCCCGATTGTCGTATTCCACCAGGTCGGCGATGCGGCGGACCACCACCCGGTCGCGCGCCAGGACCGCCCCGCCGTGGCCCGTCGCCATCATCTTGGTCGCGTAGAACGAAAAGACCGAGACCTCCCCTTCCCGCCCGACCTCCCCTCCCAGCGCCATCGCGCAGTCCTCGACGACCGGCGCCCCGAGCCGGCGGAGCTCGCGGATCGGGGCAAGCCGCCCCATCATGTGGGGCGCGATGATCGCCTTCGTGCCCGCGCGGAGCCGGACCCGCACGTCGTCGGGATCGAGGTTCGCGGTCTCGGGCAGGACGTCCGCCAGGATCGGCTCGGCGCCCGCGTACATCACCGCGTTGAGCACCGCCGCGCAGGTGTAGCTCGGGACGACGACGCGGTCGCCCGCGCCGACGCCCAGCCCGAGCAGCGCCAGGTGGAGCGCGGCGCTGCCGGTGTGGACCGCGACGGCCCGGCCGCTCCCGATCCGCCGCTCCAGCTCGCGCTCGAAGCGGTCGACCTCCTCCCCGCCGCCCAGCATGCCGCTGCGGAGGACGCGGAGGGCCGCCCGTTCCTCTTCGGGGCCGAGCGTGGGGCGCGAGTGCGGGATCCGGTGACGGCTCATTTCTCCCATGTTATAATCCCTCGACCATTTCGAGGAGATCCATGAAGCGGGCCGCCAAGAAGAGCGGATACGCCCCCCTGATCCGCACGACCCTTCCCGGCCCGAAAGCGCGCAGGATCCTCGAGCGCGACCGGAAGGTCATCACCCCGGCCTACACCCGCGGCTATCCCCTCGTCATCGAGCGCGGCGAAGGATCCTACGTCTTCGACCCCGACGGCAACAAGTTCCTCGACTTCACCGCCGGCGTCGCCGTCAACGCCCTCGGCCACGCGCATCCGGAGATCGTCCGCGTCATCCAGGAGCAGGCGGAGAAGTTCATCCACATGGCGGGGACGGACTTCTACTACGAGGTGATGGCCGCCTTCGCGGAGAAGCTCTGCGCGATCGCGCCCGGCAAGACCCAGAAGCAGACCTTCCTCGCGAACTCCGGCACCGAGGCGATCGAGGCGGCGATCAAGCTCGCCCGCTATGTGACGAAGCGCCCGCGGATGATCGCCTTCTTCGGCTGCTTCCACGGCCGCTCGATGGGCGCGCTCTCGCTCACGGCGTCCAAGCCCGCCCAGCGCCGCCACTTCTCGCCGCTGCTCGGCGACGTGACCCACGCGCCCTACGGGGACCTCGACTTCATCGAGAACGTGCTCTTCAAGCGGACCACGCCGCCCGAGGACGTCGCGGCGGTCTTCGTCGAGCCGATCCAGGGCGAAGGCGGCTACAACGTCGCGCCCAAGGGCTTCCTCGAGGGGCTCCGCAAGCTCTGCGACAAGCACGGCATCCTGCTCGTCATGGACGAGGTCCAGTCGGGCCTCGGCCGCACGGGCAGGTGGTGGGCCGTCGAGCACTTCGGCGTGGAGCCCGACATCCTCTGCATGGCCAAGCCGATCGGCGGCGGCCTCCCGCTCGGCGCGATCGTCGCGCGGAAGGAGCTGCACGTCTGGCCGAGCGGCGCCCACGCCAACACCTTCGGCGGCAACGCGCTCGCCTGCGCCGCGGGGCTCCGCACGATCGAGCTGATCGAGGACGGCCTCATGGACAACGCGAAGCGCATGGGCGAATACCTCTCGGCGGGCCTCGACGCGCTCGCGGAGGAGTTCGCCCACGTCGGCCCGCCCCACGGGCTGGGCCTCATGCAGGCGATCGACATCCGCCGCGGCAAGCAGGGGCCGCTCGACCACGACCGCCGCAACCGCATCGTCAACGCCGCCTTCGCCGAGGGGCTCCTCCTGCTGGGCTGCGGCGAAGGGGGCATCCGCTTCCTCCCTTCGCTCACCGTGGAACGGGGGCACATCGACGCCGCCCTCGAGGTCCTCCGCAAGGCGCTCAAGATTCAATGACGCTCGAACAGCTCATCCGCTCCCGGAAGGCGGTCGTCGGCGTCATCGGCCTGGGCTACGTCGGGCTCCCGCTGGTGCGGCTTTTCGCGCTCAAGGGCTTTCCCGTCATCGGGTTCGACATCGACCCCTCGAAGATCGAGAAGCTCCGCCGCGGCGAGTCCTACATCAAGTCGGTCCCCGACGCCCTGCTCCGCAAGTTCCGGAAGCGTTTCGACGCGACGTCCGACTTCGCGCGCCTCCGGGAGGCGGACGCGATCATCATCTGCGTCCCCACGCCGCTCCACGAGGACAGCCGGCCCGACCTCTCGTTCATCCGGACCACGGCGCGGACCATCGGCCAGAACCTCCGCAAAGGACAGCTCGTGGTCCTCGAGTCGACGACCTACCCGGGCACCACGCGCGAGATCATGAAGCCGGAGCTCGACAAGGCGGGCGTCGACTACCTGCTCGCCTTCTCGCCCGAGCGGGAGGATCCGGGCAACAGGAAGTGGACGAACGCCGACATCCCCAAGGTCGTGGGCGGGATCGACGAGCGGAGCCGGAAGGCCGCGGCGGCGCTCTACGGCGCGGCGGTGTCGCGGGTCGTCGAGGTCTCGTCCTGCGAGGTCGCCGAGTCGGCCAAGCTGCTCGAGAACATCTACCGCTGCGTGAACATCGCGCTCGTGAACGAGCTCAAGATGTGCTTCGAGAAGATGGGGATCGACATCTGGGAGGTGATCGCGGCGGCGTCGACGAAGCCCTTCGGCTTCCAGCCCTTCTACCCCGGCCCCGGGCTGGGCGGCCACTGCATCCCGATTGATCCATTCTATTTGACATGGAAGGCGAGGGAATACGGCCAGACCACGCGGTTCATCGAGCTGGCCGGCGAGATTAACACTTCCATGCCTCAGTATGTCATCAACCGGGCGGCTGAGCTGTTGAATGCCGGGCGCAAGCCCATCAACGGGAGCCGCATTTTAATTGTGGGCCTTGCCTATAAGCCCAATGTTGACGATGACCGGGAGTCGCCCAGTTACCAT
>JACQFK010000169.1 GCA_016200125.1 Planctomycetota bacterium | reverse complement strand
CGTGGGCTGGGCCGTGGAGCGCAAGGACGGCGGCCGCGGCTTCGGCTTCACCGGCGGCCACTTCTTCGCCAACTGGTGGCTCCCCGAGTTCCGGCGCCTCGTGCTCAACGCGATCGCCTGGACCGCGAAGATCGAAGTCCCCGCGGGCGGCGTCGAGTCGACGCTCGGCGAGCCCGTGCGCGCCCTCATCCTCACCGGCCACAACCATCCCGCCCACGACTGGCGGACGACGACCGCCGCCCTGCTCCACGTCCTCGAGCAGGATCCGCGCATGAAGGTCGAAGTGACCGAGAACCCCGAGGACCTGCTGAAGCTGGAGGCCGTCGATCTGCTCGTGCTCAACTACTGCAACTGGGACAAGCCCGGCCTCTCCGACGACGCGAAGGCGGCCTTCCTGAAATACCTCGAGCGGGGCGGCGGCCTCTCGGTGATCCACTTCGCCAACGGCGCCTGGAACCCCACGATCCCCGCGAAGGACTCCGACTGGCCGGACTACCGCGGGAAGATCGTGCGCCGCGTGTGGATGCATCCCGACAGCGCCCACGATCCCTTCGGCGAATTCCCGGTGACCGTGACCGGAGTGAAACACGAGATTACGGCAGGATTCGCGCCCTTCCAGACGAAGGACGAGCTCTACTTCAAGCAGGCGGGAGCGCTTCCGATCGAGCCGCTCGCGACGGCAAAATCGAAAGTCAGCGGGCAGGACGAGCCCATGGCCTGGGCCTACGACGTGGAGAAGGCGCGCGTGTTCCAGACCGTGCTCGGCCACGCCGCCGAGTCGGTCCGCAGGGCGGGCGCGCTGATCCGCCGCGGCTCGACCTGGGCGGCGCGCCGCGCGCCGCTCGGCTTCGACCCGCCGCTCGACCGCCTCGAGAAGGCGACCTTCCGTCCGGGGAGCCGCTGGACGGGCCAGACGCCGCCGCCTCAGCAGGAGCCGCCCAAGCCGAAAGTGCTGCCGCCCGATCCCGGCCTCGAGGGCGGCAAGTTCGGCCACTGGGGCAAGGCGGGCGAGGCGGACTGGGCCGACGCGCGCTGGAACGCCGTCGACGTCGGACCCTTCATGACCTCCGCGCTGAAGGTGCCGCAGGGAACGATCCTCCGGGCGATCTCGGTCAAGGTCGGCGACGGGGGCGTGGTGTTCGATCCCGACGTCTGCTCGGTTCGAGCCGGATGGACGGGCGGTTTCCTCGCCTTCAGTCCCGCCCGCTATGGTCTGATCGAGATGCCGAAAATCGCCGGTACGCCGGCGTTCGAGACCCCGCCCGGACCCCTTTGGGACGCGCCGGTGAGCTACCGTGGGCTGCACCTCTACGGGAACCGCGTCGTCTTCGAGTACCAGGTGGGGGGCGTCGACGTGCTCGACAGCCCGGGCTTCGAGGATGGGATGTTCACACGGACGATCGAGATCGGACCTCTCGCCGTGACCCGGAAGCTCACCGTGCTCACGAGGGGATCGCCTTCGGTTTTCAACGCGGCCGTGGATGGAAACGTCGTCGCGATCCTGCCCTCGACGGAGCGCAAGCGGGTCAAGATCACGACCGGAGCGATCGCTCAGGCTCCGAAGGAGTTTGACCGGACTTCACAGAGCCGCTGGGGGTCGCCGATCGAGACGAAGGGCGTCGTGAGTCGTGAGAAGGGGCCCTATGTCGTCGACACCCTCACGGCCCCCTACGATAATCCCTGGAAGGCGCTGATGTTCCTGTCGGGCGTCGACTTCTTCGCGAACGGTGACGCGGCCGTCTGCACGATCCACGGCGACGTCTGGATCGTGGGCGGCATCGACGGCAAGCTCGAGAAGCTCACGTGGAGGCGCTACGCGACCGGGCTCTACCAGGCGCTGGGGCTCCGGATCGTGGACGACAAGGTCTACGTGCTCGGCCGCGACCGGATCACCAGGCTCGTCGATGAGAACGGCGACGGCGAGGCCGACCTCTACGAGAGCTTCTGTGCCGACCTGCCCACGTCGGCGGGCGGGCACGACTACATCACCTGCCTCGAGACCGACGCGGCCGGCAACTTCTACTTCGTCAGCTGGAAGGGCCTCTACCGCGTTTCGCCGGACGGGAAGAAGACCGAGCTCGTCGCGACCGGCTTCCGCAATCCGAACGGCCTGTCGATCGGGCCGGACGGGACGATCACCGTCGCGCCCCAGGAGGGCGAGTGGACGCCCGCGTCGATGGTCGCGATCGCGAAGCCGGGCGGCCACTACGGCTACGGCGGACCGAAAGTCACGCCGGAGCGCCCGCTCGGCTACGATCCGCCGCTCTGCTGGATCCCGCGCGGCCTCGACAACTCGACCGGCGGCCAGGCCTGGGTGACCGGCGACAAATGGGGTCCGCTCCAGGGCCAGCTCCTCAATTTCTCCTTCGGCCAGAGCTCGATGATGCTCGCGCTCCGCGAGCAGGTCGACGGCCTCTGGCAGGGCGGCATGGTCCCCATGAAAGTCGGCTTCGCCTCGGGCGCCCACCGTGCGCGCTTCCGTCCGCAGGACGGCCAGCTCTACGTCGTCGGCACCCGGGGCTGGGTCTCGAACGCGACGCGCGACGGCTCGCTCCAGCGCGTCCGCTACACGGGGGCCAAGGTCTATCTCCCCGTCGAGATGCACGCCGTCGCGGGCGGGCTCCGGCTCCGCTTCCTCGAGCCGCTCGACAAGGAGATCGCCCGGGACGGCGACAGCTGGGCCGCCGAGCAGTGGAACTACGTCTACTCGAAGGACTACGGGTCCAAGGAGTGGTCCGCCCTGCAGCCCGGCGTCGAGGGCCACGACGCGCTCGACGTGAAAGCGATCCGCCTGTCGGAGGACGGCCGCACGGCCTTCCTCGAGATCCCCGCGCTCCGTCCCGTGATGCAGCTGCGGCTCCGCTACAGCCTGCGCGCCGCCGACGGGACGCCCGTCAAGGGCGAGATCGACGGCTCGATCCACCGGCTCGGAAGGAATTAGCGGTTCCGGAAGGCCCGCACGGAGAAATCCAGGAAGCGCACTCCGGCGTCGCCCTTCTCGTCGATGTTGAGCCCCACCCAGGTGCCGTGCGACACGCGCGTGTTCGCGGTCCCCACCAACTGCTCGTCGCAGAAGTAGCTCACGCGGCTGCCGCGGACGATGATCCGCAGCGCGTGGGTCTGCATCGGCCGCAGCATCGGCGTGATGTTCGTCGCGTTGATCAGTTCGGTGAGAATCCGGCCCGCGTGCGGACCGTCCACCGCTGCCCACTTCTTCACGTTCTCGGGCTTGAAGGCGGGGCGGTCCCAGACCTCGATCTCGTTCGAACCGCCCTGCCAGAGGAAGCGGGCGTTGATGCCGCCGACGGCGTCGAGGTTCCCCGGGCCCGACGCGCGGGCCTGGATCGCGGAGAACCAGTCGTCGGGCCAGGGAGGAGCGCTCAGCGGCAGCTGGATCGCGGCCGTGACTTCGTAGTCGTTGACCCCGCAGTCGACCCGGATCCATCCCGGCGCCTTCTTCAGCAGCGCGGCGCCCCGGTCGATCACCCACTCGCCCTGGCCGGCCTTCCAGGGGTGGCGGCCCCACTTG
>JACQFK010000168.1 GCA_016200125.1 Planctomycetota bacterium | reverse complement strand
TGAGCGCCCGGGTTTCCGCGGATTCCAGCCGGTATCCCGCTCGGATCCATCGTTCGATGACCCGGAGGAACTCCGCCTTGGTCTCGAAGAAACTGATGATCGGAAGTCCGACCAGATCCTCGGGCCGCGGTACCTCGAAGATCTGGGCCACGGCCATGTTGCACTCCGCCAGGTACCCCTGCGCTTCCACCCATTCGATCTGCTGCTCGACGGGAAGGGAGACGGGGACGGGCTTTCGGAATTCGAAGCGGTAGATGCCCCCGGAATTGTCGGCAAAATAGCTCCGATAGCGCTCGTTCTGCTTCTGGCGCGTCACGTCGCGCCAGGCGACGTAGATGTACTCCAGCTTGCCCTCCGACATCCGCGGCTGGGCTCCGCCTTCGATGACGATCTCCCGCCCGTCCTTGGCGACGAGCAGCAGATCGTTGCAGTTCACCGCCTCTCCCCGGGCCAGGCGTCCGAAATGCTTCTCCATCTCCTTGAGCATCGAGGGATGGACGAAATCCCGGGGGGTCAGCCCCGCCGCGATCTCCGCCTCGGAAAATCCCATGATCTGCTGCCACGCGCGGTTGGCATAAAGGAGCCGGCCATCGGGAGCCATGATGGTCATGCTATCGGCGGCGTGGTCCATGTAGTCCCGCAGCCGCAGCTCCGCCCGCTTCCGCTCCGACTGCTCGACCGAGGCCGCGAGGAGGTTCGCGATCGCCAGCGCGAAGCCCCGCTCGTCCCCCGTCCAGCGGCGGGCGGGGCCGACGTGCTCGTGGCAGAGAACCCCCCAGCGGCCGTCCGCCCCGCGGACGGGCACGTCCAGCAGGGAGCTGATCCCGTGCGGATCGAGATAGGCGGTCGTGAACTCCGCCGTCCGCGGATCCTTGCGGGCCTCGTCGGCGTCCACGAGGTCGGTGGACACCAGCGCCCGGAAGTAGCCGGGGAAGTCCGCGGCCCTCAGGACCGTCCCCTCGGCGAACTCCGCCGAGCGGGCGTCGTACTGGAGGACCGAGCGGATCAGGGTCCGGCCCTCCTCGAAGCGCCAGACGGAGACCCGGCCGACCTTCAGGGTTTCCGAGACGACGGGAAGGACCTTGCGCAGGATGTCCTTCAGATCACCGCCCTGCAGGATCTCGCTGCGCGAGAGCGAGATCAGGGCGGCGTTCTGCCGTTCCAGCTGGTTGACGATCCTGGGATCAAACTCGTGCACGGCTGATGACGGCCTCAACCACGCTGTTCCCGGTCGCTAAGGAGTCCGCACCCCTGATTCTATCCTCTGGCGGAGTTGCTGCGCAGGGGATTCGGAGGGAAGCCGCCCGGCGGAGGGTTCTAAGGTTTTGACGGAGGAGATTCCCGCAGCCAGGCCTCGGCGTCGGCCAGCGTCGCGAACACGCGGATGTTGACGGCCCGGTTCACCGCCACCGTTTCCGCGAACTTCATGTTCTTGTGATCGTGCTCCGGGTTGACGTCCACGAAGGCGACCTGCTGCACCACGGGCCAGACCTGCCGGCTGGCCTCGTTGACCACGCCGAACACCTCCGTGAGGGTCATCCCCGGACCCTGGAGATTCTCCTCGACGAGGACCCTGGGACACTCCCACTTCCGGCAGGCCTCGTAGATCTCCCGGAGGTACTTCATCACGGTCTCGGGGACGTTGTCGCCCCGGACGCGGACGTGCAGGTAGCCTTCCTTCTGGACCAGCTGGAACCGGTACTCCATGGTTCCGAAACTGTAGCACCTCTCCGCCCGGCGGACGAGGGCTAAGTGGCCGGCCGCTCCTACTTCGCGGACTCCAGTTCGAGCGTCGAGACCGGGCCGGCGACCCCGAACTGATTGAGCGTCCGCGCCTCCAGCCGGTTCGCGCCGGGGCGCAGCGTCCAGGTCAGCGCGTCCGTCGAGGGCTTCCAGGCCCCGCCGTCGATGCGGACCTCGAACTCCTTGAAGTTCGGGGTCATCGTCTTGAGCGCGACCCGCAGTTTCCCGCCCTCCGCCGAGAGCGTCAGCGCGGCCTGGCCGATCGGGAAATAGGGATCCACGGCGGGGTTCGCGGGGTTGGTCCGTTCGTGCCACTTCGCCTCGCAGAGCGAGTCCTTCACGATGAACATCTTCCCGTAGTCCGGGCCGGCGTCCATGAGGTTCGTGTTGGGGATGTAGCCGGTAAAGCCGTACTTCTCCATCTCGTTCGCCGGCACGGTGAGGTCGCCGAAGCCGGCGAAGCGCCCGAGGAAGATCGGCAGGTCGGCCTTCCGGTACTTCTTCCGCTCCTTGCCGATCGAGAAGACGAGGTCCTTGCCTTCGCGGGAGAACCACTCGGTCCGGATCTCGTAGGCGTTCAGCGGCACGCCGTTCTTCTCGACGTACATGTTGGCCGTGGGATCGAGCATGATCCACTTCCGGTGCTGGTTGGACCAGATCTCGGTCGAGGAGTGCTCGGGCGAGCCGGCGTTGGGATAGTCGCGGTGGCGGCGCAGCGCGAGCGCGCGGTCCACCCAGCCGAGGCTGGCGGCGGCGGAGACCAGCGTGTCCGCGTAGTGGGCGCAGAAGAAGGTGTTCCCCTCCTCGACGGCCTTCAGGATCGCGAGGGCGCCCCGGGGATTGGCCGAGGGGCTGCCGAATTTCTTGAACTGGGAGTGCGTCCAGTCCAGGAGCAGCACCTGCTTGTCGAACTCGTCCTTGCCCGGCGCGACGACCTCGTCGAGCCTGTACTTCTCCCGCAGCTCCTTGAGCTTGGGGTTGTCGAAGCCGTCGAACTTGAAGCGCTTCGTGTAGTCGCTCTCGACGTAGGGCAGGACGTCGGCTTTCTTCACGATCGCCTTGCGGGCGCCGAGGTCGACGACGGCGCCTTCCTTGAGGTCCTGGCTGAGGAGCGAGAGCAGGATGAGAGGGATCATTTGTCCTCCTTTTTGCCGGGGATCGGAAGATATTCACGGGTCCGCGGACGGAACGTCAGGGGAAGGAGCGCGCAGCCCTTCTTCGGACTCAAGAGGACGTAAGCCTCGGCATCCGTCACGCCGCACTCGGCGCCGCGGCGCTTCTGCATCCCGTCGTGGACGCCCCAGGGCCGCTCGGGCGGATGCGTCGGATAGGCGAAGCAGGCCTCTTTCTTCACGGAGACGACGCTCCCGATGTCCAGGTAGAGGTCGGGCGCGAAGACCTGGGTCTGCTGGCCCCCCATGATCTCGAAGAAGTAGAGGTTCCAGCCGCCCTGGAACGCGTAGTTCTGCCAGACCAGCGAGCTCGTCACGTGATGGTTCGGATGCGTGTCGAGCGGCCAGTGGGTCACGACGACATCGGGCTTCACCTCGTTGAGCCACGCGCCGACTTCCTTCAGCGTCGAGTCGTCGGCGATGAGCTTCTCGTTCGCGTAGGGGAAGATCTTCGGCGTCGCATCCAGGATCCTGCAGGCGTTCGTCGCTTCGCGCTTGTGGACGACCGCCTGCGGCTCGTCGCCGATCTTCAGGTCGCCCCGGAAGGCGGCGGAGTACGCGAGGATCACTTCGTGCCCGCCGCGCCTGAGAAGGGCGATCAGCCCTCCGCACGCAAGCTCCGGATCCATCGTGTGGGCGCCGAAGACGACGACCCGCAGCTTCTTCGGGGAATCCTGCGCCGGCGCCGCCCCGAGGCAGAGGAGACAGACCGCCAGGACCGCCGACTTGCGTTTCATGGTGGCCTCGGTCAGTGCTCCAGCAGCCATTCGAAGGGGAAACGGGCGAACGTGATCGTCGCGGCCGGGCTCTTCACGCCGTGCTCATAGAGGCAGCCGATGCTCCGGTCGGGCAGGACCGCCAGGCAGGAGTAGGCCGAGGGGCCGGCGTGGAGGAGCTTGGCGACCGGCCAGGTTCTTCCCTCGTCGTAGCTCGCCCGGACGGTGAGCCGCGAGCGGCCCCGCTTCTCGTTGGCGGGATTGGAGAAGAGCAGGTTTGCGTCGGAATACCGGATCAGGCAGCCCTCGCAGACCGGCTCGACCAGCGTGGGATCGTCGGTGACCTTGGACCAGCTCAGCCCGCCGTCCCTGCTGATCGCGGTGCCGCGACGCCCGAGGCCGCGGTTGCTCCGCATGTTCAGCAGCAGCGATCCGTCCGTCAGCTCCACGACATGGCTCTCGTCCATCTTCGGGTCGGTGTCGCCGCCCAGTTTCCAGGTCCCGCCGTGATCGTCGCTGATCATCGGGGCGTTGACCGCATCGTCCATCGACGCGCCGACCTGGAAGTGGCAGGCGGGGATGACCAGGCGCCCGCTCCGCATCTGGATGCCGACCCCGGGGCCGGGGATGCAGTCGCGCCAGTCGGGGCGGCACACCGATTCGGTGATGTCGCGGGGCTTCTCCCACGTGGCGCCGTCGTCGCGGCTCCGGGTGACCCAGACGCTCCTCGACCGGGCGGCGCTCGCCACGAGGTCCTTCTCGTTTCTGTACTTGGCGCCGTCGATGCGCATCAGCATGAGCCAGACCGTCCCGTTCGATCTGTCGACGACCGCCGTGGGATTCTGCACCGCGTTCTCCCCGTCGCTCGCCACGACCTGGATCGGGCTCCACGATGTTCCGCCGTCGGCACTGCGCCGGAGGACCGTCTCGATGTGGCCGAAGTCGGACTTGTCGGCTTTCCTCGCCTCGGCGAACGCGAGAATCGTCCCCTTGGGAGTGACGATCAGCGAAGGGATGCGGTAGGAGTGGAAACCGTTGTCGCCTTCCGCATAGAGGTCGACCTTTTGCGGTCCGGAGGCCGAGCTCTCCCGCCCCGCCGCCCGCCCGAGCGCCTCTCTGGCCGCCGCGAGGAGCGGTTTCTCGATTTCCGGGGAGGCGGCGCTGTTGGCCTCGTGGCCCCCTTCCCTCCGGATCCGGTCCGAGATCAGGTAGCCCAGATGGTCGTTCGCGTTGTAGACGATGAGCGTCTCCGCGAAGGGCGACGAGTTCTGGATCGCGAGGCCCAGCTCCGTGACGATCTCGCCCGGCACGCTCAGGAAGGCCAGGTCTCCGATCCGCAGGGCCTGGACCTCGGAGACGATCCGAGACCCTTCCGGGGACGCCTCGAGCCGCTCGGCGAAGCGCTTTTCCCATTCCGGGCGGACGACCGTCCGTAGAGGGGCGGAGACCACCGTGATCGGAAGGGTCTTCAGCGGACGCGCCCGCGGAAGGGCCGCCCGGACTTCGGCAGCCAGCGCCTCTCCCATGGTTCGAGCCTTCTCCGGATCGGGATGGAGGGGATCGCGGGGATTGATGTCCCCCGCCGCGCCCGTGATGAAGATCGCCGTCTTCGCCTTCGTGGAGGCCTCGAGCGAGCGGACCAGGTAGCCCGGGTAGTCCGCGCTCACTTTGGTGTTGCCGGGGCCGCAGACCACGGGATGGCAGCCGTAGTTCACCAGCAGGGCGCGGAGCTCGCCGCTCCGCGCGTCGTCGAACGCGACGAAGGGCAGGTCGGGATTGAAGGGACCGCTATGGAGCCCGTCCGGATCCTTCCAGTCGTTCTTCGCCTTCCCCTCGAGATCCACGACGCGGCGATTGTGCCCCCAGCGGGCGCGGGCGTGGCCGATCCGCGCGACGACCGCCTCGCGCGACTTCCAGGCCGCGGCCACGGCGTCGACCGCCGCCGACAGGCCGGCCTCATCCAGCCGCGAGGGACCCGAATGGGTGTGGGTGCCCGAGACCATGATCGACGCGGGGGCCAGGCCGGGCAGCGCGGCCGAGGCCCGCTCCCGGATCGTCCGTCCCAGCTCGAGGTCGATGTGGATGAAGTCGAGCACCACGAGCGCCGCCGCCGGCTCCGACTTCCCGGGCATTCCGAAGACGGCGACGCGGGCGCAGAGGTCAAGCGCCACGCCGGTGTTGGGACGGCCGCTCGGGTATCCCACCAGCGGAATCCCCGGCGGCGGGCTGATCGTCCGGACCGCGGTGCCGAGGAGGATCGCCTCGGTCTCGGGCCGCGCTTCAGGGCCGCTGCAGCCGATCGTCGCGATCAGGACCCAGAGGAACCGTCGCATCATTTCTCGATCCGATACAGGTGCAGCGCCAGAGGGCCGAACTCGTCGCTGAACGTTCCGTCCCCGGCCGCGATCTGGCGCCCCTCGTCTATCACCTCGATCTTCGTCCCCTTCTTGAGCTCCTCCACGGCAAAGGTCGCGCTGCCGCTCTTCCCGTCCATGTCCAGGTTGTTCGCGAACAGATGGATGCGGCCCTCGTGCTCCCGGGCCAGCAGGTCGCCCTTCAGGCCGCCTGTAAACGAGACCGTGACCTTGGCCTTCGCCGGCTCGCCGAGCAGGACGGGCGCGAGGCGCGTGATCTGCCCGTTGAGGCGCTGCAGCTCCTTCTGCATCGCGTCGTCCGGCCGGAACTCGGTGAACTCAGGCACCCAGGCGTGGGTGAAGTAGGCGATGCCGGTGGCGCCGCGGAGGATGGCCATCCAGACCTCCGCCCGCGTGTGCTCGGGCTTCACGTCCTTCTGGCGGTCGGCCCCGATCCACTTGCTCCCCTTGCTCGTCTCGATGAACGCAATCACGGGCTTGCGCGGTCCGGCCAGCTCACGCAGGTCCCGCACGCCGTCGGCGACCCAGACGAGGTCCTTGTCCTTGTTCCAGCCGTAGATCGGATAAATGTCGAAGCCGAAGAGGTCGGCCCCCTCCGCGAGGACCCCGTAGTAGGCCTTCCGCTCGTCGCGGGTCCGCTTGCCGGCGTCGGGACCGGACTCCATGAAGCAGCTCGTGAGGTTCTGGAACACGGGCCGCGTGTCGTCTTTGCCGCGGAGGCGCTTGTAGGCTTCCACGACGTCCTCGGCGGTCTTGCGGGGCTTGCCCTTGTCGAAGCCGAGGTCCGGCTCGTCGCCCTGGGTCCAGGCGAGCAGCGCGGCGTGGCCCTTGAGCGCCTCGTCGAAGCCGGGCATCGCATAGCCGCCCGCCTTCTTCGCCGCGTCGCAGTACTCCTTCGCCTTGCCGCCGCAGAACGCGTTGAAGCCCAGGGAGCGCAGGAGCGGGAAGCGCCGAGGGCTCTGGGCCCAGGACATCAGCGGAAAGAAGGGCTTGCCGTTCACGAGGATCTCGCGGTTCTTCCCGATCTCGACCTTCTGGATGGGATCGAGCGGCGCCGGCTCCGCCTGCGGGGCGAGCGCGAGCAGCAGCAGGGCCAGGGACTTCATCGCCGGGCCTCCTTCTTCCGCAGCCGGACGATCTCGAGGTTGTCGAGATACAGCTTTCCCCCGGGCTGGCCCGCCTGGATCCAGAGGTTGGGGACCGCCTCGCCGGGCTTCAGATGGAGCAGCCGGTCGGGTTCCGTCCTCACGAACTCCGAGAGCGGCAGCACCAGGTGGGTCCACTGCTCGCGCGGCGTGTTCCACACCGTGGTGCCGAAGGTGACCTGCTGGGCGCGGCTCCAGACATGGAGGTCGAGCGTGCGGACCGTGTCGTCCGCCCAGTAGTCGAACGCGAGGAAGAGCTCGTCGGAGTAGTTGAAGAGGCCTTTGCCGTCGTCGTTCAGCTTGACGTGCCCCCCGCTGGTCGCCCCGGGGATCATCGCGCCGGCGACGCAGAAGCGGCTGCCCGTGCGTTCAGGGCCCTTCTCGAGCGTGCCGGCCTCGAAGATCTTGGGCAGCCGTCCGTCGTCGAAGGTGAGGCGGCAGATCGACTCGGCTCCCATTCTGGGCATCGGGCGGGACGCGAGCTCG
>JACQFK010000167.1 GCA_016200125.1 Planctomycetota bacterium | reverse complement strand
CCGCTCCTGGAACTGTTCCCCCCGGAGCCCGTCGAGCCGATGGCGCCGGAGCCCGAGAAACCGTCGCTGTCGGAGGAGACGGGACGGGCGACGATGGCCGTTCTCCGGGACATGGGCCGCCAGGTGGCGTTCATCGGCGAGCTGATCGCCTCGGCCGGCCGCGCGATCCTCCGGCCTTCCGAGATCCGCTGGTCCGACACGATCCGCATTGCCGAGCAGGCCGGCGTGAACGCGCTCCCCATCATCTCGCTCATGGGCTTCCTGATCGGCCTGATCCTCGCGTTCCAGTCCGCCTCGCAGCTCAAGGTCCTGGGCGCCGAGGTCTTCGTGGCCGACCTGGTGGCCGTCTCGGTGGTCCGCGAGCTGGGGCCGCTGATGACGGCGATCCTCCTGGCCGGCCGTTCGGGCGCCGCCTTCGCCGCCGAGATCGGCACCATGAAGGTCAACGAGGAGGTCGACGCGCTGACCACGATGGGCCTGCAGCCCCTGCGCTTCCTCGTCCTCCCCCGCATGCTGGCGGGCCTGGTCATGGGCCCGATCCTCACGATCTATTTCGATCTGGTCGCCCTGGTGGGCGGAGCGGTGGTCGTCGGCTCCTTCGGCCACGGGCTGCGCACTTTCACCCAGCACGTCCAGAACGCCCTCACGGTGACGATGTTCCTCTCGGGGATGATCAAAACGGTGGTCTTCGGGCTCATCATCGCCGGCATCGGCTGCCAGCGGGGCCTCGAGACGGGCACGGGCGCCGTGGCGGTGGGGCTCTCGACCACCCGCTCGGTCGTGGCCGGCATCCTGCTGACGATTCTCGTGGACGGAGTTTTTGCGGGCGTGTATTTCGCGCTGGGAATCTGATGCCCACCGAACCGATCATCCGGGTCGAGAATTTCACGGCGGCCTACGACGGCCACGTGATCATCGACGACATCTCGTTCGAGGTGAATCCCGGCGAGGTCTTCGTCATCCTCGGCGGCTCGGGCTGCGGCAAGAGCACGCTGCTCAAGCACATGATCGGCCTCTATCCCCCGGCAAAGGGACGGATCCTGATCGAGGGCCGAGACCTGGCCGTGGCCGAGGGGGAGGAGCGGCTGGCGATCCTGAGGCGCATCGGGGTGATGTACCAGATGGGCGCGCTGTTCGGGTCGATGACCCTGCTCGAAAACGTCCGGCTGCCGCTCGAGGAGTACACGAACCTCCCGGGCGACGCGCTGGACGCGATCGCCCGGATGAAGCTGCAGCTGGTCGGGCTCAAGGGCTTCGAACAGCACATGCCGTCGGAGATCAGCGGCGGCATGAAGAAGCGGGCGGCGATCGCGCGGGCGATGGCGCTCGATCCGAGGATCCTCTTCCTGGACGAGCCTTCGGCGGGCCTGGATCCGATCACGTCCGCGGAACTGGACCAGCTGATCCTGAAGCTGGCCCGCAGCCTGGGGATCACCTTCGTCGTGGTGACCCACGAGCTGCCGAGCATCTACTCGATCGCCGGCCGGGTGATCATGCTGGACAAGCGGGTGAAGAAGATCGTGGCGACGGGGAAGCCCGCGGAGCTGCGGGACACGTCGACGAATCCCTGGGTGAGGCAGTTCTTCAATCGACAGGCGGAATCAGCCTAGGAGTCTGGAATGAGTGCGCAGACCCGATACTTCAAGCTCGGCGCCTTCGTGCTGGCCGGGATCGCGGTCGCGGTGGGGGCCGTGATCCTGCTCGGCGCCGGGAAGCTCATGCGCAAGAGGATCATGGCGGAGACCTACGTCGACGAGTCCGTCCAGGGCCTCGACGTCGGCGCGCCCGTGAAGTTCCGCGGGGTGCACGTCGGGCAGCTCGAGAAGATCGAATTCGCCGGCGTCCGCTACAGCCAGACCGATTCCCGCATCGTGCTGACGATCGCCTTCTGGCCGGAGCACCTTCACGGCTACGGGGGCGACGACCCGGTCGGAACGCTCAACTCCATGGTGGAGAAGGGGCTGAGGATCCGGATGGCCTCGGCGGGCCTGACCGGAGGCACCTACCTCGAGCTCGACAACTTCAAACCGCAGGACTTCCCGCCGCCCGCGATCAGCTGGACCCCTCAGTTCTCCTACCTGCCCTCGGTCCCGAGCACCAACACGCGGATGATGACGCGGGTCGAGAACGTCCTGGAGCACGTGGAAAAGCTGAGGGTCGACGTGATCTCCGACAAGATCGTCGTCCTGGTCTAGGACATCGACAAGCTGGTGAAGACGATCCAGCCGGCGGTCGACGACGTCCGCAAGTTCGCGGACGAGGCGACGCTGCTGGTCCGCGACGCCCGGAGGGTCGTGTCGGAGGACGTGGGCAAGGAGGCGAAGGCCCTGATGGTCCAGGTGCGGGAGACGCTGGAGAAGGACGTGGCGCCGGCGCTCAAGGGGATCCGCACGGCGACGGACCATCTCCCCGGCACCTTCGACAAGGTCGACGCGGCGCTCGACCGGATCTCCGGGACGCTGCGGCGGGTGGACCGGACCCTGGCGGAGGACAACGGCTCGATGGACGAGGCGCTGGACAACCTTCGCGTCGTGACGCAGGACCTGCGCGAGCTGATGGGGCAGGTGAAGCGCTATCCCTCCCAGGCGCTCTTCGGCGAGGCGCCCCCGAGGAAGGCGGTGAACAAATGAAGCGGATGTGGCTGGTCGCGCTCGTCGCGGCGACGGGCTGCGTGGATCTGAAGTCGAGCTATCCCGACCGCAAGCTCTACACGCTCGCGGCCGAGCGTCCGGGGGCCGCGGCGGCTCCGGCGAAGGAGTCGGTGCTCCGGGTGCGCCGCTTCACGGCCTCGAAGCTCTCCGAGGGCAGCGAGCTGGTGACGCGGACCGCCGAGGCGGTCTACGAGTCGGACTTCTACAACGCGTTCTTCGTGCCGCCGGCGATGCAGCTCACGGAGCAGACCCAACGCTGGCTGGGCGCCTCGGGACTCTTCTCGGCAGTCGTGGGCACGGGCAGTACGCTGCCCGAGACGCACGTGCTCGAGGGGAATCTCGTCGCGCTGCACGCCGACCGGCGGGGCGCCGCGGCGGCCGTGATGGAGATCCAGTTCATGCTCGTGCGGGTCTCGTCGGAGCCGACCGCCGTGCTGTTCCAGAAGAACTACCGCGAGGCGGTCGCGCTTTCCGAAGACGGCCCTGATGCGGTGGTCCGCGGGTGGAACGGCGCGCTGGGCAGGGTCCTGGCCGGGCTCGAAGCCGACCTGGCGAAGACGCCCCGGAAGTAGCCCTCAGGGGACCAGCCTCCACGAGACGATCATCCAGGTTCCCGTCGATCCTCCGGCCATCGGCGGAATCCCCGGGGGCCCTTTTCCCATCATGATCATGTCGTTGAAATCGACCTGCAGCTTGACGTGGTTGCCGTCCGGCAGGTCCCTCTTGATCAGGTGCCCAGGTTGTTGTCGTAGAAGTTGTTGTCCGCGTACATGTAGCCCTCGAACCTCCGGGTCGTCCCGTAGAGCGGATCGCCGAAGTAGATGTTGCCGCTGTCGGGCACGTCCGGGTCCTTCATGGCGATGAAGGCCACCGCATCCTTGTTGATGTTGAGGTAGAAGAGGTTGTCGCCGAAGTAGATGTTCCCCTTGGCGACGAAGGTCACTTTGATGCCCGTGGGCTCCGGGTGATAGAACTTGAAGCTGTAGGTGTAGCGGTTGTTCAGCCACAGGTTTCCGTCGATGTAGTACACCACGTGGTTTCCCCTCGCCGTGCTCAGACGGAGATGGTAGGCGTCCTCGCCGGTCCAGTTAGGATCGAGGCGCAGCGGCTCCGTGGGGTCCTCGAGGAAGTAGTCGTTCTTCACCGTCGTCGTGGTGAGGGCGGTCCGGTCGCTGGGGTTCATCCGGAAGATGTGGGCGGGGTTGTCCGGATCCAGGATCTGGAGCGCGGAGCCCCCGGCGGGATTGCTTCCGAGCGTTCCGGCGGCGTTGAGCCCCTCCTTGACGTTGACGTCGTTGTTGGTCTCGTAGCGCATCTGCAGCAGGTCCAGCGCCGACTGGCTGCCCAGGCTGTACTCGGGGGGAGGCCGCTGGGAGCTGTTGTCCGTGGCCGGCCGGTTGGACATGATCAGGAAGTTGTCGGGATCCTGGCGCGGATACGGGCTGATGGAGGCGTCTCCAGTCTTGAAGATGCTGCCCCCCGAGTAGACGTTTCCGTGCACGACGTCCGCCTGCTGCTTGAGACCGCCCAGCAGGAGGGAGTAGTTCGAGTCGCCGGACCGGTTGCCGGCGAACAGCGCATTCCAGTACACGCCTCCGCCCGCGCGGGTCAGGACGATGCTCAGGGTCCGTACCATCCCGTTGAAGCTCCCCCGGACGTTGAGTTCGACGAAGTTGGCCTCGTAGGGATCGTCCGCCTTGCCGTTTCCGTCGTTGTCCTTCCCGTCGCTGCCGTAGTCGATCCGGGTGATGGCGTAGGAGGCCCCCGAACAGGTCCCGGATAGGATGCCGGCCCCCCCCCGGTTCATGTCCGCGATGCAGATCCCCGCGCCCGCTTCGGCGGCGTAGAGCGCCTGGAGGGCGAAGGTGGCGTTCGCCGTGGACCGGCTGTTGATCATCGAGATGGAGTAGAACGCCCCGGTGAGTCCGGCGACGATGAGGACGATGATCGTGGCCAGCAGCAGCGCTCCGCCGCGGTTCCGCATCATGTGTCGGAGCATAGTCAGTTCCTCAGTTCGACGGAGGTGGTCGCCTCCCGGTGGATCAGCGTCCCCTTCAGGTCCCGCCGCTCCAGCGCCAGAGTGACCGTCACCTTCCGGCCGCTCACCACGAAGGTCAGTCCGCCGTTTTTCACGTCGTCGCAGAGGTGCGTGGTGACCCCGGAACGGTCGGTCCTTTCGACGTATCCCTCCCCGGCGGCCGGCATGAAGCGGTAGCGGACGACTCGGGTGTAGAGGACCTTGCGTCCGGTCATGTCGTATCCGGAATGGACGCCGAAGCGGAGATCCGAGACCTTCTGCCCGTCGAGGACGGGGAGGGGGGGATCGCCGGTGGAAAGGGTTGTGTCGCCGGCCTCCCGGAGATCGCGGGCGATCTCCGACATCGCCTCCCGAGCCCGCTCGTCGAGGGCGAGGTGCATGGATTCGTTGGAGTAGGTGTCCGAGGATCGGTGCAGCACCAGGTAGACCATCAGGGCCATGAACGACATGAACATGGACGCGAAGAGAACCTCCACGAGCGTCAAGCCCGCGGGGAAGCGCTTTGCCGGGACCGGCTTCTTCATCATGGTCATTTCTTCTTCAGCAGGACGGTCCGACAGGTCCAGGTTCTCCGCCCCTGGACTCCCTGCCAGTCGATCCGGACCGTGACCGGAAGGAGGACGGCGGTGGCGGAGACGTCGTCGCTGTCGATCTTGCCGTTCATGTTCAGATCCCGGGGCATCATGAGGTCCGGGTCGACCGTGGTCTCCAGGAGCCGGGTGCCTCCCGCATCGGTCGGGAAGAGGATCTTTCCGCATTTCTGGTCGGCATCGTCCGGCTGCGGGACGAGATCCAGGACGTCGAAGTTGGGTCCGGGTGCGGAGCCGGGTCCCGGAGGCGGATCATCGGAGCGGTTCGAATTGTAGGAGGCGAAGATCCGGTCGAAGGGGGTGCTCCGCAAGGTTTCGATCATCATCTCGGCGCCCCGCAGGGCCGCCAGGTTCTCCCGGTTCGCGGCGTTGAGCCGGCTGATGTGGAGGATGGCGGAGAACAGACCAACCAGCGCGGTCGTTACGATCGTCAGGGCGAACATAACTTCGATGAGGCTGAAGCCTTCCGTCCGCAGGCCGCGCGTTCTATTCATGCTTCCGAGCCTCCCGCCAAACCGGGATCCTCCTTTACTCTTTGCATGGCAAGTCCGATGCCACGCGGCCCCCCGGCGGGAGAGGGGGCCGCCGCGCGGAAAGTTCCGCGCGGCACACGAGGAATCCATCGATCAGACCTCCGGGATCCAGGGCTGCCGCTCCCCCCGGCCGGGCCCGGGAATTGCAGGGATTCTTCTGATATGAGCCGTAAGGCCGTCGGCATCGCGTGGTTCGGCCTGGCGTTTGCGCTGCTCGGGATCTTCATCGCCGCCACGCCGACCCAGGATCAGGAGACCGGCGACCTGCGGATCACCAGGGTCTACCTGAAGAATGGAGCCGTCCTCGAGGCCGAGTCAGTCCGGGAGGGATCCCGAAGCGTGGTGCTGGTCCTGGCTTCCGGCGAAGTCACCGTTCGCCGGGACGCCATCGATCGCATGGAGCGGGTGAAACGCGCGCGGCCCGCCCCGGCTCCCGCCCGCCCCGAGGCCCTGCTCCCTCCCCGGCGCCCCGAGGCCCGCAGTTCTTCGGAGCAGGGGGCGTCGGCGAACTTCGAGAGGATCGAGTCGGTCCTGGAGGCGCTCCTCACGGCGCCCGAAGCGCGCCGCAACGACCTGTTCCGCGAACTGCTGAAGCTCGCGCCCTCGTCGATCCCCTACCTCGTGCGCCGGCTCGAGACTGTCGACGACGCGCTGCGGTCCTATCTCGCCGCGGCGATCGTGGAAGTCAAGGACGCGGCCTCCGTCCGCGCCCTCCAGCCGCTCCTGCGCAGCCGGAAAGCGTCCGTCCGCGCGGAGGTCGCGCGCCTCCTCGGCGCCCTCGGCGATCCGGCGGCCCTGCCGTGGATTGCCGCGCTGCTGGGAGACGAGGTCCCGGCCGTGCGCTCCGCCGCCCTCCAGGGGCTGGCCGGCCTGCCCGGCGCGGAGTCCTTCCGCGCCATCGCCTCCGCCTGCAGCGATCCGGTCCGCGACGTCCGTCTTCGCGCCCTCCAGATCCTGCCGGCCCTCTCGGAGAAGCTCGACCGGCGGGAGGGCCTGGACGCCGCCCTCATGGACGCCTTCGACCGCACTCGCGGGGAGGCCCGGGCGGACATCGTCGCCGTGATGGGCATCACGGGGCGGAAGGAACAGGCCCGCTTCCTGGCGCTCTCGCTGCGCGACGACTCGCCCGTCGTGCGGTCTGCGATCGTGACCGCGCTGGTCAACCTGAGAGCCTTCGAGTGGCAGGACCTGCTCCTCGACCAGTTCTTCCGCGAGGAAGATCCGGCGGTGCGGATCGCCCTGGCCTGGGCGGCCCAGAGCCTGAAGCTCAGCGCTGCGATCGACGCGCTCATCGCCTGGCTGTCGGGCCCCGACCGGAACGTCTCCCTGGCGGCGTCGCGGGCCCTGAAGGCGCTCACGGAAAAGGACTTCGGCCTGGACGAGGCCGCCTGGCGCGCCTGGTGGGCGGCGACGAAGCCGAAGTGAGCTACCGCCGCACTTCCAGCAGCAAGTCCTGGCCTTCCGCGTCGAACGAGAAGGTCCCGATGCCGCCGTGGTCCTTGCCTTCCGTCCCGACGCTCCAGACCTTGAGGGCGTCCTCGCCCAGCCGGGAATGGAGCTTGTCTCCGAAGGGATCCTCGAGGTCCAGCAGCTCGCCCGTCGCGCGGTAGCGGGCGGCGATGCGGATCAGGCGGAGCTGCGCCCGGTGGCCGCGGTGGGCGAGATCGGATCTCAGGATCTCGTCGGGAGCCGTGCGGGCGATGGGGTTCGAGCTCGCCCCCAGCTCCGCGGCGATCCTCTGCAGGAGGACCCGCGATTCGAGCCAGGGCCGCTCGTCCGCCTCGTTCAGCTGCCGCAGCGCACGGACCGTCGTTTCGAAGGCGTCGGTCTTCATCAGGCGGCCGGAGAAGCCGTAGCGCCAGAGGGCGTCCTCGGGGTCCGCGCCGAGACCGACGAGCTGCGGCGTGACCGTGCCGCCGGACTTGATGAGGAGCGACGCGAGCGCGATGAAGTCGAGGAACATGCGGTGACCCCGCCGCGGGAAGCCGCGGTCCAGGATCTCGAGCTCGCGGCCGAGCTCCTCGAGGTCGGGACGCGACAGACGCCCCGTCTCGATCAGCGCGTTGAGCTCCCGGAACTCCGGCTCCATGTCCTCGACGTGGTCCAGGTCGCCCGCGAAGCGGCAGCAGTCGACGAGCAGTTCGACCGCCTCGCGGGGGCGGCCGCGGTCGGCGAGGAAGCGGGCCTGGCAGACCGCCAGCCGGGCGACGACCGCCGTCCCGTAGCGGCTGGGAAGGTCCAGTGCCCCCTCCTTCCACTCCAGGCCCAG
>JACQFK010000166.1 GCA_016200125.1 Planctomycetota bacterium | reverse complement strand
CCAGCCAGGCGGCGAGCGACACGCCCATCCCGCTGCGGAGCCAGTTCCACACGGGGCCGCCCGCGCCGCTGAAGGCGTGGAAGAGCGGAGCCAGGAAGGCGAGTCCCAGCACGGCGGCGAAGGAAAGCTGGAAGCCGACGTCGAGGACCTGGCCGGGATCGGCGGCGCAGAGGACCAGGGCGGCGAGGCCGAGCGCCGAGAGCGAATCGCGCTTCCGCCAGGCGAGGTCGGCCCCGAAGAAGGCGGCCATCATCACATAGGAGCGGACCACGGAAACCTCGAGCCCCGTGAGCAGCGTGTAGAGGCCGAGAAGAACCAGCAGCAGGAGCGTGAGCGGTCGGCCGCGGAGGCCGGCGATCGTCAGGACCACCCAGAGGCTCATCATGACGATGACGAGGTTCTGACCGGAGATCGCGATGAGGTGGGCCGTCCCGCTCTGCTGGAGGCTGCTGCGGAAGTCGTCCGGGATGGGCTCGCGACCGCCGATCGTGATGCTCGCCATGAACGCGCCCACTTCGGGGCGCATGGAGCGGTCGAAGAGCGACCGGAACCCCGCGCGGATCCGGTAGGGCAGGGTTGGACCCTCGAGGATCTCGACGCGTTGCATCGTGAGAACGGCGTCGACGCCCTGGCGTCGCAGGTAGGCGGCGTAATCGAACTGTCCGGGATTGGTGGCCGGCTTGGGAGGCCCGATGCGGCCCCAGACGCGGACCCGCTCGCCGCCGACGAGCCCGGGGTGCTGGCGGAAGTAGCGGACCTGGACGCCGTTCACGATGAAGGCAGCGTCCTCTTCGATCTCGCCGCGGGGATCGGCCAGCGAGCGGTAGATGCGGGGCGGGCCGTCCACGAGTCCCTCGAGCGGGGCGGAGGGAAGGGGGCGGGGCGGCTTCTCGGAGGCCTGCTGGCGGAGGGCGCCCAGGCCGAGTCCCAGAAGGGCCAGCAGGAGCGGGTGGCGCCATCGTATACTGAGGACTGCGGAGAGGCCCCCGAGCGCGGCGAGGGGGATCCAGGCCTTCGGGATCAGGGCGAGGGCGATGCCCGCGACGAATCCCGCGGCCAGGGGGGCGAGGGGCCGGGCGCGGAGCATCGGCAAATTATATTGAACGGGTCCGGGGCGGCCATCTTTTAACACAATAAGCGGCCATGACTTCCGTTACAGGGGACGGTTCGATGGACGAACTCATCCGGGGCCTCAAGGCGGGCCGTCCGGAGGCGTTCGAGCGGCTGGTCCGGGAGTTCGGCGACCGGATCTACCGGTTCGTGAAACGGCTCGCGGGCGAGCGGCAGGCGGAGGACCTCACGCAGGAGGTCTTTCTCCGGGTCCATCGATCGATCGACGCCTACCGCCCCGAGGGGCGCTTCGAGTCGTGGCTCTTTGCGATTGCGGGCAACCTCTGCATCGACCTGGCGCGGCGGCGTAAGCCGGAGGCGTCGCTGTCGGAACTGGACGAGGACCTTTCGCCGGAGCGCTTCGCGTCCGCGGTCCGGGATCCGATCGAGGCGGCGGAGGAGGACGAGCGGCGGCGGGCCCTGCTGAAAGCGGTGGAGCGCCTGCCCTTCGAGCAGAAGCAGGTGTTCCTGCTCCGCGAGGAGGCGGGGCTGTCGTTCAAGGAGATCGCCGAGATGACGGGCTGTCCGCTCAATACGGCGCTCGGGCGGATGCACTACGCGATGGAGGCGCTGAGGAAGTCGCTGAAGGCCTATGGAATGCAATAGGTTCGTCGAGGAGAAGGTCGGAGAGTCGGAGTCTCCGGCCTTCCGCGACCATCTGGCCGGCTGCGCGGGCTGCGCGCGCGACGTCGAGGAGCTCCGCGAGGTGCGGACGCTCTACCGCGCGGCGTCGACCGAGAAGTACCGCGGGGGCGTGCCCCGCGTCCGGCGCTTCCGCGGCGGCTGGGTCCCCATGGCGGCCGCGGCGGCCCTGCTCATGATGGTGTTCGGCCTGATCCTGGGCGGGCCCGGAGAGAAGTCCCCTCCCGACAAGAAGGAGGAGACGACCTCGGCGATGTTCGTCCGGGTCCACCTCGAGCCCTGGGGCGGCGAGGCGCGGATCAGCAACGCGATCGAGGACTGCTGGCAGAAGCTCGAACAGCTGGAGATGCGGCGATGATGAAGACACTGATGGCGATCCTGGTCCTCGGTTCCGCGGCCTGGGCTCAGGAAGAGCCTCCCAAGGAGCCGCCCAAGCGCCAGGACCCGCCGGTCCGGCCGGACCGCCGCGACCCCTTCGAGGGTCCGCGGGAGGGGCGCGGCCCCCAGCCTCCGAATCCGCCGCAGCCTCCGGGCCCGGGGGAGCGTCGCCCCCTGCAGCCTCCCTTCAATCCCGAGGAGGCCCGCAGCTGGCTCAAGGACAACGAGCCGGAGACCTACCGCCGCCTGATGGAGGCGCAGGAGGGCGGCCGGCGCGAGGAGTCGATGCGGATCCTGAACGAGGCGATGCCCCGGATGCGGGAGATGAACGAGCTCAAGCAGCGCGACCCGAAGGGCTTCGAGAAGATGATGGACATGCGCCGCCTGGAGCGCGAGAGCTTCGATCAGGCGGACGCGGCGCGCCGGGCGCCCCCCGAGGAGCGCGAGGCGGCCTCGAAGAAGCTCAAGGAGACGCTGGGCAGGCTCTTCGACGCGCGCGAGGAGGTCCGGGCGCGCGAGCTGGCCGAGCTCAAGCGCCGCGTCGAGGCGCTGGAGAAGGCGATCACCGACCGCAAGGCCACCAAGGAGCGGATCGTGGAGCGCCGCCGCCGCGAGCTGCTGGGCGAGAAGTCCGAGGAGGACTGGTAGACCGGCCGCCTACTCCGGAGCCTGGCCCGCGCCGGTCACCCGCACCGGGATCTTCCGGGCCTTGAGCTTGCGCTGCAGCTCCGCGGAGATCTTCTTCCACTGCTCGCGCGGGAAGGCGTCCTCCATCAGCCGCACTTCGCCGCCCGTCTTGAGGCTGAAGCGCCACTGCCAGCATTCCTTCTGCTCGAGGTCCGCGGTCTTGATCATCCGCCAGGCCAGCGCGAAGGGCAGCGTGTCCGGCTGGGTGATCATGAAGCCCCGCCGGCCGATCTCCAGCGTCTCCCGCTCTTGGTAGCGGTGGCGGACCAGGTGGAGCAGGGTGAACGCGAGCAGCGAGACGAACAGGAGCCCGATCGACACCGCGGTGGGCAGCCATCCGTGCTGCAGAGTCTCGGCCGAGAACTTCAGCGCGACGTGAACCGCCACGATCGTGACCGCGATGCCCACGGCGGCGCTCCGGGCGGACGTGCTGAACTTCACCCGCGCGGCTCCGACTGTAATTGGTGAATCGCCCCTCCGGCTGTGCTAAGATTCCGCGTATGGACCTTCCCTTCAAGATCGGCGACCGGCTCCCCGACATCCGCCTGGGCTCCATGGGCGGCAAGTCCGTCACGCTCGGTCAGTTCGCCGGACGGAAGAAGCTGGTCTACGTCTGGGCCTCCTGGTGCGGCTGCCGCGAATACCTCGGCGCCCTCCAGGAATTCTACCTGACCCATCCCAACCTGCCCATCGTCAGCATCGCCTGCGATGCGCAGGGCGTGGACCTTCCGATGAAGTACCTGGCGCGCTTCCGCGCCACCTACGAGATGTGGATCGACGCCAACTGCCTCCTCGGACGGCGCTGGAAGCTCAAGCGCGTCGGCGTCCTCGTCCTGCTCGACGAGAACGACGTCGTCCTGATGACCGCGGAGAAGCCCGAGGCCGAGGTCC
The DNA here is from genome assembly GCA_016200125.1 of Planctomycetota bacterium. Next base: position 7,737 of record JACQFK010000166.1, on the reverse strand, counting down.
TCAAGCAGGTGGAGAAACTGCTGTCGAAGGCGCCCGCCGCGAACCCGCCGGCCGCGCCCAAGCCCGACCTCAAGGACACGCGCGTCGAGTTCCTGGTCCAGCTCTGCACGAACTACCTGACGCGCCGCCGCATCGACGACGCCGTCGGCTTTCTCAAGCAGGCGCTGGCCGTCGACCCGGAAAGCCGGGTGATCCCCAAGCAGATCTGGGCCCTGCAGCATCCGGAGAAGTTCTACAACGGGCCCATCGACAAGGAGTGGCAGAAGCAGCAGCCGCCGGTCACTCCTTCCTGATCCGCCCTCCTACTGCGTCGTCCAGAGCACCGCGTGGTTCGACTCGTCGGGCAGGAGAGATTCACCCACCGCCTTGCCTGACCCGTTGATCGCCGTCGCCTTCGAAGTCAGGCCCCCCAGCGTCGTCAGGGCGCGGATGCCGTTGGCCTTCGTCCACAGGAAGGCGTTGGGCTGGCCGGAGGCCGTATAGCTCCAGCCGACGGCCTGCCCCGCGTCGTTCAGCGCGGTGGGGAGGCTGAACCCGCCTCCCAGCGTGCCCATGTCCCTCATCTGGGTGTCGTAGTAGAACCCGTGGGTGCCGTCGGCGGCGCCGCTGTGTCCGATCACGTGGGCATTCGAGTTGATCGCGATGGCGTCGGAATACTGGCTGACGAACGCGCCCAGGTCCTTGTAGGTGCCGTTCACCTTCTTGAGATAGGCGTGGGTGTTCGAGCCGAAGAGCTTCTGGCCCGTGTAGTCTCCGTTCGAGTTGATCGCGACCGCCGAGATCGCGCCCAGGTCGACGCTGCCCGTCGCGAGCGTCCACTTGAAGGCCCGGTACTCGCCGTTCAGCTGGAAGGTCCCGATGACGACGCCGGAATCGTTCATCGCGACGGGCTGGACGTTCACGCCGCCCGTCGGCGGGGGGAGGGGGATCAACGTGCCGTCCGTCTGACGGAGGAACGCGCCCCCGATGCCGTAGCCCAGGATCAGCCCGGGCCTGTTGATCGCCACGAGCGTCGTCAGATAGCCGCCCGAGTTGATCTCCTGCCAGCCCGCCGAGGCGGACCAGAGGAAGCCCTGCGTGTAGGAGTTGGCGGGATTGTGGTGGCCGATCACCTGGCCGTTGTCGTTCATGCCCACCACGCTGCTGTGGTGGCCCGTGGGGGTGTAGATTTCCGACATCCCGCCGTTCGCGCTCCAGACGAAGGCCCGGGTGTAGCCAGCCGGGTTGAGGCTCTGGCCCGCGACGAGCCCGGACGTGTTGATCGCCACCGCCGTGCTCTGGCTCCAGCCCATGTCCTTGATGTTGCTGCGGCCGTTGGTCGGATCGACGAAGAAGCCCTTCGTCTCGTTCGCGTTGCTCACGTAGGTGCCGGCGATCTGGCCGGAGGCGTTGATCGCCACGCCGCTGCTGCTCAAGTCGTCGGGCGACCCCTCGTCCAGCATGCCGGTCGCCGCGCTCCAGAGGAAGACGTGGTCGCGGAACGTCGTCGTGCCGCTGACGCCGGTCACCTGGCCGTTCTTGTTGACGGCGGTGGCGCGGCTGTCGCCGTTGCCGAGCGTGCCGATGTCGATCATTCCGGCCGCCGGCGTGTACGAGAAGGCGTGCAGCGTGCCGCCCAGGTCGATCCATCCGACCACCTGGCCGGTCGCGTTGATCCCCGTGGGGTAGCTGTTGTACCCGAGCGTGGCGATGTCCTTGAACTTGTTGTTGGCGAAGGTGAAGGCGTGGAACGCGCCGGAGGCGATCTGGGAGTGGCCCGCGATCACCCCGTTGTCGTTGACCGCGGTGGCGATGCTCGACTGCCCGCCCAGCGTGCCGAGGTCCTTGATCGTGCCCGAGGGGCCCTTGACCGAGAACCCGTGGGTGTAGCCAACGGCGGTGTTCGCATAACCGACGATCAGCCCGTTCGTGTTCATCCCCGAGACCGTCATGAACTGGCCGCCGAGCGAGCCCATGTCCTTCATGCCCGACGCGGGCGACCAGAAGAAGGCGTGGCGGCCGTCGGCCGCGTCGAAGTCGCCGGCCACCTGGCCTTTCGAGTTGATCGACCGCGCCGCGGCGCCGGTGCCGCCCGGTCCCGTGCCCAGGTCCACGAGTCCGCCGGTCTTGGTCCAGAGGACGGCGTGGCTGTAGCCGCCCGTGTCGGCGCTGCCGACGACCTGGCCCGCGTTGTTGACGGCATTCGCGGAACTCCCGGTGCCGCCCGGCAGTTTGCCGATGTCCATGAATCCGTCGGTCAGCGTCCAGGCGTAGCCGTGGTATTCGGGTCCGACGCGGCTGTAGCCGACGACCATGCCGAGGTCGTTCATGCCGAAGACCTGCGTCGTTCCGATCGAGCCGCCCAGCGTGCCCAGGTCGGTGACCGTGATCGGCGGCGGCGCCGACTGCGCGCGCAGCGGGTCACCCGAGGCCAGGATCAGGCCTGCAGCGGCGATGATGACCAGGAGTCTGACATGACTGATCATGGTGGCGATCCTCCCATTCCCTTCCTCAGTGGACGCCATGGAAATCCTGATTGTGTCTGAAAAACAGGCCCATGGCCTGAAAAATATGCGGGGCTTTATGGGGAACGCCGGACGAGGTCGAGGATCGCCTTCCAGTCCGGCAGACAGGGCACGTTCTCGGTGACCCCGATCGGCCGTTCTTTTGCCAGCAGGACCGGTCGGATGCCGTGGGCGAAGTAGGCCGCGGCGTCGCCGGGCTTGTCCCCGACGCCCCAGGGGATGTTCGGGAAGCGGCTCCGCACTTCCTTCAGCCGCTCGACCTTGTGGGCCTGCGGCGAGGCCGACCAGAACCGCGTCCCCCGGCGCAGGTAGACCGGAGCCTCCGGGAACTCCGCCGCCCGCAGCCACAGCTTCGTCTTGCGCGTGAAGATGTGGTCCCGCGCCGTCAGGTAGAGGATCTGCATCGACTTGGACAGCTCCTCGAGCGCCTCGCGCGATCCCAGCATCGGCTTGACGTTCTGCACCTTCCGGAAGATGAAGCCCTGCGGCGTCACGTCGGCGATCGTCTGGTCGATGTCCACGATGAGGACCGGCGTCGCGCGGTCGATCACCCGCACGATCGCTTCGGGCGGCTTGCGGTTCATCACGACCTTGAAGCGATGGGTCCCGGGGGCCAGCACGCAGAGAGGGAAGGACGCGATGCCGTTGGGACCCGTCCGCGCACGGCCGAGACCCTCGATCTCCACTTCCGCGTCCGCGAGGGGCGGGTCGATGAACGTGAGCCAGCGCCGCTCGACCTCGACCTCGAGCGCGGCCGCTTCGCCCGCGGGAAGCAGGAGATCGTAAGGGGTGATCATCGGCGCCGCCGGAGCAGGAGGGCCAGCAGGAGGAACTCCAGGCCGGTGGCGCCGCAGCGGCCGCCTCCGCCGCCGCCGGCGCCCCGGGATTCGAAGAGCGCGTAGACGCCTTCCGCGGCGACCTCCGCCTCGACCCAGCGATCGTCGTGGCTGACGCGCGCAAAGGCCAGGCGCTGCCAGACGCCCGAGGCGGCGTCGTGATGGTGGATCTCGAGATTCGTGCCGTCGCCCGTGAAGGGGATCCGAAGCCGGAAGCTGTTCTGGAAGGTGCCGGGAAAGGACAGCCGCCAGGCCCCGCCCCGGGCGCGCATCCCGGTGGCGCTTCCGTTCGCCGCCGGAGCCGCGGCGGGCTGGAGCCCCAGCGGGAGGACGGCTGCGACCGAGCCGGAGGGCACGATCGCCCAGACGCCCTGGGCGTTGCGCGAGACGACCGTCCGGTCCGTCCGGGTCATTGTCGTCCGGATCGCGCCGCTCTCCGTCGTCGTCGGCAGAATCGAGTCGATCATCACCGTGTTGGCCGTGTCCCCTGAGCTGACCGTGCCGTCCATCAGGATCCTGAGGTTGAACGACGTCAGGTCGGGAAGCCCCGTGACATTCCAGGCCGTGCTGAAGAGCGTGCCGGTCGAGGTGATCGGCGCGCCGATGTTGTTCCAGGGACCGCCGCCCAATGCATCCCGGTACTGGAACTGAACGGCCTTCGCGACGCCCGACGGGACGCTCTGGGCGGTCAGGGTGATCGAGGTCCTGGAAAGGCGGTCGCCGGCCCGCGGGTCGACCATCCAGCCGGTGACTCCGATGGAGCGCGAGGTGAACGCGGCGGTGGACGAGCTCGAACGGCCGGCGCTGTCGGTGACGCGGACGCGCGGGGTGAAGTCGCCTGCGCGCTGGATCTCCGGGCTGAAGGTCGTGCCGGTCGCGGATCCGGGGGCGACGATGAAGTCGTAGCGTCCGTCGCCGTCGACGTCGAACTCCACCGTCCCGGTCGGTCCGAGGTCCGAGTGGGCGACGGTCATCGTCGAGGCGAAGGGAAGAATCCCGCCTCCCGCGGTGAACGATCCGATCGTCGGCGGCAGCGGTCCGACGGCGATCGTCAGCGCCGGCGCGAGGGCCCGGGTGGCGACGCCGCGGCTGTCGCGCACGAGCAGGCGGGGGAAGTAGGTGCCCGGCGACCGGAAGGTGAAGGGGGCCGCCGCCGTCGTGACGGAGACCGAATCGTAAATGCCGTTGCCGTCGAAGTCCCAGAGGTAGGCGGTCGGGATCACGCCGGCGACGGCCGCGTCGAAGTTCAGCGACGCCGGCGTCGGTCCCAAGGGAGGAGGGGGAGGGAAGGTGACCGAGGCCGGGCTCGGACCCAGCACTACGACCGTGACCGGCGCGGAGACCGTCGAGTCGCCGGAATCGACGACCCGGAGCCGCGCGATAAAGGTGCCGGGCTCGTCGTAGGTGGTCGTCACCGTCGCTCCGTCGAACGAGGACCAGTCGACGATGCCGTCGCCGTCGAAGTCCCACTGGTACTCGTGCGAGCCGCCGTCGATGTCGACCACCGCGGCGGAGAAGGTCACCCGGAGCGGCGCGGAGCCCGCCGTCGCGCTGGCGCTGATCGCGGCGATGGCCGGGGGGCCGTTGACGACGACCTGGGCGCGGAGGTCGTAGTAGCCGTGCTCGATGAGCGAGCCGGAAGCGAGGACGCGCACGAGAAAGGTCGTGGGTGCGCTGACGACGCGCGTGATCTGCGACGAGGGGTCCAGGGGGCTCCGGTTGTCGTTCGCGGCGAGGAGCGTGGTTCCCGCGGCATCATAGAGCTGCAGCAGCGTATCGGCGCCGTCGCCCAGGTTGAGCGTCTCGACGACCAGCGTCCCCGGAGCGGCTGCGATCGAATACCAGTCCTCGTCGCCGGCAGCGTAGAGGGTCTGGAGCGCCAGCCCTGCGAGGCCCAGGGGGAGGGACGTCGGGGCCCCCGGCGAGTTGTTGGGCTCGCTGCCGTCCGCGTAGTACCGGATGAGCCGGCTCTTGAAGATGCCCGGGAGCGCGGCCGTGCCGGTGACGGCGGTCATGATCGCCGGGGCTTCGAGCGCGAGGCCCGCGTGGAAGTCCTCGAGCGTGATGTTCGTCCGGGGAGGGATGCGGACGCTCAGCGACCGCCAGATCTCCCCCTCCTCGATTGTTGGCGTGCCGACCACTCCGGTGACGTTCCACAGGACGCAGCCGACGGCGAGCTCGTTCGTCGCCATCACGGCCTGCGCGGGGAAGCTGGGGGCGGCGAGGTCGAAGGTCGAGTGACCGACGCCGAAGTTGTCGACCTGGAGGTGGGGGGCGGAGTATTCGCCCGGGAAGAAGCGCCGCACGACGGCGGACCAGTAGTGGGCCCAGCCCTCCGACCAGGAGGTCCGCGGATCCAGCGGGTCGATCACGGTGTGGGGTCCGCCCAGCGTGTCGTCCTTCGAGAAGTTGTGGGCGATCCAATGGCCGATCTCGTGGAGGACGATGTCGTCGTCGTACTCGTCGGGATCGGAGCTCAGCCCGAGCAGGAAGAGGCTGTTCACGGTCTTCTCGAAGTAGGTTCCGTTCGCGGAGCCGGCCTCCCAGTAGATCTGCAGCAGGGGCGGGACCGCGGGGAGCGCGGGCTCGATCGACGCGAGGTACTGGAAGGTCTTCACCGCGCAGTCGAAAAGGTTGAAGGCCGGCGCGCCGCCGCCGGAGATCAGGAGGTCGACCATGCCGAAGGAGGTCGTCACGGAGGTGTCGAGCGGCGGGGTCGCGGCCGCATAGATGAGCCCGGCGACGGCATTGTTGCGGATCACCGCGTTGATCTTGCCTCCCGCGCGGCGGGCGTAGATCCGGAGCCGGACCACCTCGCCGGGCGGCACCGCCAGGGAGAAGCTCCCCGTGTCATCGGTCGCTCCCGAGGCCAGCAGGGCGGAGTCGCTGCTGCGGACGATCTCGATCTCGGCCTGGCGCACGGGCCGCATCGCGAGGCCGGTGAAGCCGCTGCCGTCGTAGGTCCGGTCCTGGTAGCGGACGCCGCCGGTCACTTGCGCGGCAGCGGCGCCCGAGAAGGCCAGGAGGAAGGCGAGGGTCTTCACGGCGAGAACTCCAGGATCCCTTCGCCGCGGGAGTTCTTCCCCGGAGTGCCCCGGGCGGGCAGGGGCCCGTCGAAGAGCAGGAGCGATACGACCCGGGTCATGACGGCGCCGCCCTCGACGGTGGTGGCACGCACGAAGATCTCGCGCCGCGTGCGGTCCTTCACCGAGGCATCGATCCGCGCCTCGCAGCGCCGGCCCTTCAGTTTGCGGTCACCCGAGAGGTGGGTGATGCCCACGGGGAGCAGGATCTCCAGTTCGACCTCGCTCCCCGTACGGGACGTGGCCGTGGCGGAAATCCCGAAGGGCGACGAGGGATCGCCTACGAGCCGGGCTTCGAGGTCGATGGGCGCCGTCGGTTTACAGGAGGGACGGGCGGGGAGGGGGATGCTGGCCGTCGAAAGCCCGAGAAGGAGGGCAAGCCCCAGGCGACGCATAGAGGATTACTGACGTCGCGCCCGCGCGGGATCAAGCATTATGCGCTGGAGGAAGGCAGATCCTCGATCTCGAGGGGGATGAGCTCGATGAACTCGACGACGCCGTCCGAGGTCAGGTCCGGCGAAGGAGACTCGGGCACGATCTCGACGGCCGGGTCGGGGGGCGGGACGATCAGGGGCAGGTCGCCGCCGAAGACCTTGTCCGCGGAGTTGAGCGCAGGCTCGGGAACGACGGGGCTGGGCGTGTAGACGGACTCGGGGACGTAGGGCGACTTGGATTTCGGGATCATCTCGATCCCGACCACCTCGCGGCCCAGCGCCAGGTAGTCCTCCGCGCCGTTGGAGTCGGGGGCGTAATCGAAGATCGACTTGCCGTGGCTCGGCGCCTCGGCGAGGCGGACGTTGGAGCGGATCTTGGTCCTGGTGACCTTGTCGCCGAAGTGCTTCTCGATCTCGACGACCACGTCGCGCGCCAGTCCCTTGCGCACGTCGTACATGCAGGGGATCACGCCGGTGATCTCGAGCTTGGGATTGAGCCGCTTCTTCACCAGCTCGATGGTCTTCATGAGGAGCGAAATCCCGTGGAGCGCGAGGAACTCGCACTGCAGGGGAACCATGACCTCGTTCGCGGTCGTCAGGGAGTTGACCGACAGGAGGCCGAGCGACGGCGAGCAGTCGAGGATCATGAAGTCGTAGCCGGAGACGTTGGCGAGGGCGTCGCGGAGGACGATCTCGCGTCCGATGACCGAGGTCAGTTCCATCTCCGCGCCGGCCAGCTCGATGTTGGAGGGCACGAGGTGCAGATGCTCGGTCAGCTTGAGGGGCTGCAGGGGCGCGCCGTTGAGCAGCGCGTAGCTGGTGTTGTCCTTCTGCTCATGGGGCGTGACCCCGAGGGAGATGGTGGCGTTGGACTGGGGGT
>JACQFK010000017.1 GCA_016200125.1 Planctomycetota bacterium | reverse complement strand
CCAGAAGCTGGGCATCCGCAAGGGGGAGGCGGTGGTCAAGCCCCGCCCCCAGTCGGCCCCGGACCGCGTGGAGGCCGCTGCGCTTCTCCTCCATCTCGTGGCTCCCTATGACACTCGCCACGGCTCATGGCAGGAATTCCCCGCCGAGACCTGGCTCGCGTTTGGCCAGCAGGAGCAATCCGCGCTCCTGCCCGCCAAGAGGGCCGTGGGCACGACGTGGGACGTGGACAAGGCGGCCACGACGCGCCTCTACAACTACTTCTATCCCGCCACGGAAGACACGAAAGGCGACCAGATCGACCGGAACAAGATCGACGAGCAGTCCCTCAAGGGAACGCTGCTTTCCGTCCGGGACGGCGTAATCCGCGCACGACTCGACGGCACGCTCAAGATGGGCCGCAAGTTCTATCCGGGCCATCCCGAGCAAAAACCGAATCAAGTCGAGGCGACGATCGTAGGCGTTCTCGAGTTCGGGCCCGGAACGGAGATCCGTTCGCTTCGGCTCGTCACGGAGAAGGCGACCTACGGACAGCAGAAATTCGCCGTCGCGGTACGCTCGGTGCCGCATCCCTGAGGTTTCGGCTTCCTATTCGGCCTTCCGGACGGTGATGGTGCCCTTCATCGTCTTCTCCATCTGGCAGAAGTGCTCAAAAATGCCCACCCTGTCGAAGGTTCGCTCGAAGGTGCCGCCGACCTTGGTCGGCCCCGAATCGAACCGCGGCTTCTCCTCGTCGTTCGCTTCCGGGCTCTTCTTGGCCAGTTTGTCCGTGGAGGTGACCGTGTGTTCCTTCCGGGACATGTTCGTCCCCACGATCTTCTCTCCCACCTTCACCTCGATCCGGGCCGGATCATGGCCGGAATCGTTGATCGCGACCTTCAGGTGATCCTTCGCCGAAAGGGCGGCCTCGAGACTTGCGGCCAGAGTTCTTCAAATCCTCACCGCGAGATCCTCCACAAAACGCAGCAAACGAGAAAACACAACACACAAGGTTAGCACTTCAACCGGCGGCATCTCCCACTCCTCGCAGGGATCGCGATCGGGCGCAGAACGTGGATTGCCGATGCTCGAGAATCGCCTCCCGAGGGGATCTACGACATCCCGCTCGTCTCATGGCATGCTTTGGATGAGTGTGAAATGAAGAAGGACAGGCAGGTCCGGGAGTCCTTCGTGGCGGGTCCCGACCCGCCCGATGCCGTAACAAACCGCGTCCGAAGCGTGATAGGGGTGGGGCCGAACCGAGACCGGAAGACCCCCCTGGAGAACACCCCATGTCCAAGCGATCCCTGACCTGGCTCCTTGCGGCCCTGCTGGCGCCCTTCGCCCAGGCAGCGCCCGAGGACCCCAGCGTCTACAAGATCCGCAACCGCTGGCTCGGCGACCAGTTCCTGCGCCTCGCGGACGGACAGGTCGCCTACGGACCGGGCGACGACGCCTCCTATCGCTGGATCCTCGAGGACGCGGGCGGCTTCCAGCGGATCAAGAGCCTCGGAGGCGGCTCGGTCGTCCATTGCAAGGCGGGAGGCACTCGCGTCGATGCCGCCGATCTCCCGGCCGCGGACGCGACCGGCTCCTGGGCCATCGACGTCGTGGTCCCCCCCTGGCGCGCCCTCAAGAACAAGGCGAACGGCAAGTACCTGAACTGCGAACGCAAGCTGGGCCACGCCGAGTGCGACGGCGACAAGGCGCCCGGCAAGGACACCCTCTGGTCCGCCCAGTGGGAGTTCGTCCACGTCGGCGGGCCCAAGCCGCCGCCCCCGGTCCGCCGCAATCAGGTCGCGGTAAGCTCCCCGGCCTACGGAGCCGACATCGACGGCGATACGACCGTCGTCCTCCGCGCCCCCGGCCTCAGCTCCGCCGTGGTGAAATGCTGGAAGCAGGGGGAGGGCTTCGGCGCCGACTCGACCGTCGCCACCGTCGCGCTGGACGCCGAGGGCAAGGGATCCTTCGTCTTCCCCGCCAAGGCCTACCCGCACGGCCCCCTCACGGTCCGCATCACGGGCAGCAACGGCGCCCTGACGGACAACTGCTACCTCCAGCTCTACAACAAGGGCGGCGTGTCGTGGAACGAGGGCATTCCCGCGGAGCCCCCGCCCGCGGCGAAGGGGATGACCCTGGTCTTCGCCGACGACTTCAAGGGCCCGCTCTCCATCTCGGGCAAGGATCCCAAGGCGGCCTACTACGACCACAAGCCGCCGAACGGGACGCAGGATTTCAGCAGCCTCCGCTTCACCAGCCACGACTCCCCGAAGACCCCCTTCAGCCAGGTCGACACCTACCTGCGCATCCGCGCCAGCGAGAAGACCCAGACGGCCGGCCTGATCTCCTCGATGAAGAACGACGGCAGCGGCGTCAAGGTCTCCCTGCCCTGCTACTTCGAGTGCCGCTTCATCGGCCCCAACGGCATCGGCACCTGGCCGGGCTACTGGCTCATGACGGACTACATGACCGACTACAAGCTCAAGGGCGACAAGACGCCCTGCGACGAGCTCGACATCATCGAGGCCTACGGCGGCGAGGGCCCCCGGACGCCCAATTCCTTCGACGCCTACCAGATCAGCCCGCACTGCTGGAACCAGGGGGAGACCGGGAAGGCGATCGAGAAGAAGGCCTACGAGGGGATGCGCAACCCGATCCGCATGAAGAAGTTCGGCATCCCCTCGACCTGGTACGAGGCGCTGCATGTGTACGGCTGCAAGGTCACCGAGACCGACACGATGTACTACTGCGACAACATCGAAGTGGGCCGCCACGCGACGCTGCCGATCTGCAAGGAGAAGCCCCTCTTCTTCATGGTCAACCTCGCCACGGGCGGCGGCTGGCCGGTCGACCTGTCCCGGACCGACGGCATCGCGGACATGTACATCGACTACGTGCGGGTCTACAAGCAGTAGGCGGCCCGGGCGTAACGGAAATGCCCGGATGGAAGCTCGCCCCCCTACCGACCAACTGCCGCTATCCGCAGATCCAGGGCGTACAATCCAGTGACGCGAGGGCCCTCCCATGAACCTGCTCCTGGCCGCCGTACTCCTCCTCCAGGACAAGACCGCCGAGGAGGCCTTCCAGAAGATCGGGGAGACGATCGAGAAGGCGAAGACGCTGAGCGTCCGGATCAAGGTGGAACTCACCGCATCGGTCGGGGGCCAACCCGCCAAGGCCGAGTCTTCCGGAACTCTCCTCCTCAAGGATCCCAATAAAGCCAACCTGCACCTGACCGGAAAGTTCAGCGCCGCGGGCCAAGAGCGCGAGATGGTCACGCGCTTCGTCACGGATGGGCAGAAGATCGAAGCGGAGAACCTGGGGGAGAAGACTTCGCCCGCCAAGAACATCAAGGGCGGCTTCAAGCCGCTTCTTTCCCGGAGCGGCGTGGCCTTCGGCATCTCGCCGGTGCTCTCCCAGAGTTACGGGCCCGACCGGAAGCCGATCGCATCGGACCTCGACCTTCTCAAGGCCTTCGAGCTTTCGGACTTCAAGAAAGGCAGTGACGACGCGGGCACGAAGACGCTCGCCTACGTTCTCAAGATGCGCGTCTTCGAAGATGAACAGCGGCACTGCAATGTCAAACTCTGGTACGATCCCAAAACGTGGAAGATCCTGAAGCGGACCTTCGACGTGACCCTGGGGCCTGACAAAGGGACGCACTTGACCGAGACCTACGAAGAGATGGCGCTCGAGGTCGACATCCCCGACGAGAAGTTCAGGCTCCCCGCCGAGAAGTAGCGGCATTCCAGAGGGAAGCCCGCCCCCCTCCGTTCTCCGGGTCCGCCCCGACCGCGGAATCCTGCGACAGAAGCAGCCGCTGGGGATATCACGACGGGAGGCTCCACATGATCTCTTCGCTGATTCCCTTCGCGCTCCTGCTCGCCGCCCAAGACTGGCCGCAGTGGCGCGGGCCCAACCGGGACGGCGTGAGCCTCGAGACCGGCCTCGTCAAGGACTGGCCCGGCGGGAGCCCGAAGCTCCTCTGGCAGGTCGACCGCGTCGGCGTCGGCTACTCCAGCCTCTCCGTGAAAGGCGGCCGGCTCTACACCCAGGGCGACCTCAACGGCGTCGAGCATGTCCTCTGCCTCAGCGTGGAAGACGGCAAGATCATCTGGGCCGCGCAGCCCGAGCCCGTCGCGGCCCGGCTCGCCCAGCGCGTGGCGGCGGAAACGAAGAGCATGGACCGAGACGGCGACGGCGTCATCGTCGAAGCGGAGGCGCTCGCCCGCCTGGGCTGGAACTTCAACCCGTTCGACAAGGCGGCCGAGGGGGACGCAAAAGCCATCGCCGCCGCCCGCGCGAAGAGGCTGATCGCCAAGCTCGACAAGAACGGCGACGGCCGGCTCGACTTCCTGGAATTCGGCCCCGGGCTGCGCGAGAAGTCGGCGGAGATCGACGTCCCGGACAAGCAGGCGGACGCCGCCGCCCTGGCCAAGCAGCGGACCGACGCGCTCTTCGAGGCGCTCGACAAGGACAAGGACGGACGCCTCAGCCGCGCCGAGACGTCCAACACGTCGCTGGCGTCGATCGCCGACAAGATCGATCAGGTCGATCCCGCGACCCAGAAGAAAGACCAGTTCCTCAGCCGCGACGAGGTGCTGGCCTATCTGACGAGATCCGAGGCGGGCCGCGACGGGGTCCTGACCGAGGACGAGCTCGCGCAGTACTACGCGGCGAAGTTCCCCGGGCGAGATGGGATCCTGACGGCCGATGAGCTCCGGAGCACCTACGGCGGCTATCGCAACGGCTACGGCGACGGTCCGCGGGGGACGCCGACGCTCGACGGCGACGTCCTCTACGCCGAGGGCGGCTCCGGCGACGTGTGTTGTCTCGAGATCGCGAGCGGCAAGACGGTCTGGCACGTCAACCTGGTCGGCGACCTGGGCGGCGGCGTCCCCGGCTGGGGCTACAGCGAATCCCCCCTCGTGCTCGGCGACCGGGTCATCGTCACGCCCGGCGGCAAGAAAGGGACGCTCGCCGCGCTGGACAAGAAGACGGGAAAGGTCGTCTGGCGTTCGGAGGGCGACACCGAAGGAGCCCACTACTCGTCCCCGGTCGTCGCCGAGCTCGGCGGCGTGCGCCAGATCGTCCAGATGGCCTCGAAGAGCGTGTTCGGCGTCCGCGCGGAGGACGGCCGCCATCTCTGGACCTACGCGAACGCGAACAACGGCACGGCCAACATCTGCACCCCGATTCCCTGGAAGGATCACGTCTTCGCGTCCAGCGACTACGGGACCGGCGGCGGGCTCATCCGCATCGCCACCGACGGAGCGGGCGCCGAGGAGGTCTACTTCGAGAAAAAAATGGCGAACCATCACGGCGGCATCGTCCGGCTGGGCGACCACATGTACGGCTTCGGCAATGCCGGGCTGATCTGCATGAACTTCCTGACCGGGAAGATCGCCTGGGTCAACCGCAGCGTCAGCAAGGGCTCGCTGGTCTACGCCGACGGGATGCTCTATTGCCTCGGCGAAGGCCACCAGATGGCGCTCGTCGAAGCGAACCCCGCGGAGTACCGCGAGCACGGCCGCTTCAAGATCGACAACCTGGGCCGCCCCAGCTGGGCTCATCCCGTGGTGGCCGGCGGCCGGCTCTTTCTCCGCAACCAGGAGCGCCTCGCGGCCTACGACGTCAAGGCGCCGTAGGAGAACGGGCTCGCTCATGCTAGGCTGGACCTTCTGGACCCGGCCGAAACGCCCTCTCCCCGCGCCTTCACGCTCCCTGCGGGGGCCGTTTTCCTGGGCGCCTTCCTGCTCTTCCAGGTCCAGCCCATCGTCGCCAAGGCGATCCTCCCCTGGTTCGGCGGATCCTCGGCCGTCTGGACCACCTGCATGCTCTTCTTCCAGTCGCTGCTCCTCCTGGGCTACGCCTACGCCCACTGCTGACCCGCTGCGTGGCCCTGCCCTATGTGCTCCTCTCCGCCACTTCCCCGATGATCCAGGCCTGGGCCGGACCGTCGCCCTACCGCCTCTACGCGCTCTCGAACCTGGGCTCGATGCTCGCCCTGCTCAGCTATCCGGTCGCGATCGAGCCCTGGCTCACGACCCGCCAGCAGGAGATCGGCTGGTCGGCCGCCTTCGGCGTGTTCTTCCTCGTGTGCGCGGGCTGCGTCCTGAGGCTCCGGCCGCCGCCGGACTCCGCCCCGGCGCCGGCGCCCGCCGCCGCTCCGGGCTGGCGCCGCCGGCTCCTCTGGCTCGCGCTGCCGGCCTGCGCCGCCACGCTGCTCCTGGCCGTGACCAACCAGATGTGCCAGGAGGTCGCCGTCGTCCCCTTCCTCTGGGTGCTGCCCCTGAGCCTTTACCTGCTCTCGTTCATCGTCTGCTTCGACAGCGACCGCTGGTACTCCCGGTCCTGGAGTCTCCCCGTCCTCGTGCTCACGCTGATCGTCCTGGCGACGGCCTGCGCGATGGGGGCGCGGGTCGGCCTCCTCTACGGCGTGCCGGTCTTCTCGGCCGGGCTCTTCGTCTGCTGCCTGTTCTGCCACGGCGAGCTGGCCGCCCTCCGGCCCGCGCCGCGGCACCTGACCTCCTTCTACCTGATGGTCTCGCTCGGCGGCGCGCTCGGCGCACTCTTCGTCACGCTGCTCGCGCCGCTCCTCTTCCGCGGCTTCGACGAGCTCTACGTCGGACTCATCGCCTGCGGCGCGCTGGCCGCCGCGTTTTCCCTGGGGGATCCGGCCGCGCGGCCGGCCGGCCGCCGCGCCTGGAATCCCTTCCTGCCGGCGCTCCTCGCGGTCGTGCTGCTCACCGTCGTCCTCTTCGCCGGCCGGCTCCTCCAGCGGACCCAGCCCGGACTGACGGAGCTGCGCGGGTTCTACGGCACGCTCCGGATCCTGGACACGGCCGCGCCGGACGAGATCGGCAGGATGCGCCTCCTCACCCACGGCAGCACGCGTCACGGCCAGCAGTTCCTCGATCCCGGGCGGAGCAACGTGCCGACCACGTACTACAGCCGCTCCTCCGGCATCGGCCTGCTGCTGGACGACCTCTCGACAGCGCCGCCGCGCCGCCTGGGCATCGTGGGCCTGGGCGCGGGAGTC
>JACQFK010000152.1 GCA_016200125.1 Planctomycetota bacterium | reverse complement strand
CCACGTCGGCTTCCCTGCCCTGCTCGGCCGTCGTCATCTCGATCTTCATCGCCACGTAGGGCGGGGCGATCGTCAGGGGCGCAAGCTGGGAGGAGACCCAGACCGTCCCGTTGGCGCCCGGCGCCGATCCGATGACCGCGACCTTCCAGGTCTTCGCCGCCGCGTTGCCGTTGGCGCTGATGGGATAGGCGACCTCGTTCCGGCCCTGGGGAAGGGCGACCGTCACCTGCGCGCCGATGCCCGGAGGCGTCCAGAGGAAGCGCAGTTCGACCGGCGCCGTGAAGCCTTCCTTCCGCTCGGCCACGACCTTCAGATTCATCGAGCCGTTCTGGACGATGGGGACCTTCGACTCCACGATCTTCAGCTTGAAGGGGGCCTCTTCGGCGACGGCCACCGCCAGCTTCGGCACCCGGGCCCCGTAGTAGATCGTGTTGTTGGGCGGCCCGTAGACCAGGTTGACGTCCTGGCGGAAGCCGCCCTCGACCTTCTGGGCGGGGTCCGCGGAACGGGCCACCACGTTGATCAGCGAGCCGGCGATCTTCGCCTCCGGCGCCGCTTCGAACACGGCGATCACGCGGTCGACTTCGGACGCGACCGGGTCGGCGAGAACCGTGATCCCTTCCGGCAGCCCCTCGAAAGCCAGGTTCAGGGCGCCGTTGAAGCCCTGGCGGTTGGCGCGGATCCAGGTGGCGAAGCGGTTGCCCTTGGGCACCACGATCCACTGGCGGATCTGGTCGCGGGGCTCGCGGTCGTAAGCCGGGATGTGCGTGTAGACCGAGGGCTTCACGCTGTTGAACTCGATGCGGTAGACGAAGCCGACGCCTCCCTTGTGGAGGTGGTCGCGGATCACGAGCTCGTAGTCGCCGTCGGCGGGGGCGTTGAAGCGGACGGCCGCGTCGAGGCCACCCTGGTCGTCGTTGGTCGCAATCTGCGCCCCGCCCGCGGCGTAGAGCGTGAGGACCGGGTCGAGCGGCGAGCGGACCGCACGGGCGTGGGCGCGGATCTCGTAGCTGTCGCCCTTCTTCGCCCGGAAACGGAACCAGTCCACATCGCCGTCCTTCTCGATCTGTCCGTTGAGCGCGAGGGGCAGCGGAAGCGTCGTGGCCGTGGCCGTCTCGCGCGTGTCGTTCGGTTCCTGCTCGAGGACGTTGGGGAACTCGGAGACGCGCAGGTAGTTGGGCGAGGGGGGCGACTGGCCGTTGTCCTCGACGTAGACGCCGTGCTTTTCCACGGGGGCATCCGGCAGCTTGATGCGCTTCTTCAGGGGGCCCGAGGCGTCGCCGAGAAAGGTGACGTCGATCTCCTCGCCGGCCTTGCCGCCGCAGGGATAGACCGAGACGGGCCGGGGGAAGGATCCCACGTGCAGGCGGTAGGCGCCGTTGTCGCCGCCGCCGTAAGACGTCTCGCGCACCTGGATGATGTAGGTGCCGTCCTCGGGCGCGAGCATCGTGAGGTAGGGATCCTGCATGAGGAGGGCGGTGTCGTCGGCCGAGGCGAGCTCAAAGCGCTTCGTGTCCAGGACCGCGATGTAGGCGTCAAAGAGAGAGGTGCCCAGGCGGATGCCTTCCAGCTCCAGCGACAGGCGCTCGCCCTTCTTGAGGTCGACCGAGAAATAATCGACGTCCTCGTTGGTGATCACTCCCGACACGGTGACGTTCATGCCGATCTTCTGGGGCGCCTTGAAGTTATTGTTCGGCTCCTTCTCGTCGATCAGCGGGAAGGGCCCCACGAAGAAGGTGCGCAGGTCGCTGATGCCCGTCGCGGTGCGGAGCCGCATCGTGTGCTCGCCGAGCGCGGCGTCGGCGGCGATCTTGAGGCGGACCTTGACGGTCTTGTCGTCCGCCGCCTCGAGCTTGAGCACTTCGAGCCCGGGCTTGTAGAGGAAGATCTCCTGGGCGTCCTTGAGCTGGCTGCCGGAGAGGACGAGGTCGACCTCGGTGCCGCGCTGGGCGCCGCGGGGCGCGACGCGCGTCAGATTGGGCGACTCCTTGGCGGCGGCCGGCAGCCCCAGGAGGAGCAGCAGCGCCAGGACGGACCCACGGTTCATGCAATACCTCGTATCAAGGGCCTCGCGGGAGCGCGGTCCGGGAGACTACGCGCAGATCTCCTTGATGACCTTGCCGCCGCGGACGATGTCGATCGGACGGTCGCCCGGGGCCATGAGCTTCTTGTCCGAGTCGATGCCGAGCCGGTCATACACGGTGGAGGCCAGGTCCTCGATCGAGACGGCGTCGCGCTCGGGCTCGGCGCCGGTGGGATCCGACGCGCCGTAGATGACCCCGCGCTTGATGCCGCCGCCGGCGAGGACGACGCTGAACACCTTCGGCCAGTGGTCGCGGCCGTTGGTGGCGTTGATCTTCGGGGTGCGCCCGAACTCGGAAGAAATCATGAGCAGGGTGGAATCGAGAAGGCCGCGGGAATCCAGGTCGTTCACGAGCGTGGCGAAAGCCTGGTCGAAGGGGGGGAACTGGTTCTCGATGCCGTTCTTGATGTTGTCGTGCATGTCCCAGCCGCCGTAGGTCAGGGACACGAAGCGTACGCCGGACTCGACGAGGCGGCGGGCGAGCAGCAGGCGCATGCCGGCGCCGTTGTTGCCGTAGGCCGTCTTCATCTCCTCCGTCTCCTTTCCCAGGTCGAAAGCCTCGCGGGCCTCTTTGGAGGAGATCATCGCGTAGGCGCGGTTGTAGAAGGAGTCCATCGCGTCGAGGGCGTCGGACTTCTCCATCTGCTTGAAGTGGTAATCCACGGTGGAGAGCAGGCCCTGGCGCCTGGCCCAGCGCTCGGCGTTGACGCCACCCGGGAGCGTGATGTCGCGGACCTGGAAGCCCTTGGAGGCGGGATCGGCGCCCAGCGCGAAGGGGCCGTAGGCGCTGCTCAGATAGCCGGTGCCCGCGAAGGTGTTGGGCTGGCCGGGGATGCAGACATAGGGCGGCATGTTCTTCCGGGAGCCGTACTCGTGGGAGACGACCGAGCCGAAACTGGGGAACTGGATCGCCGGACTCGGCCGGTAGCCCGTGAACATGTTGTGGGTGCCGCGGTCGTGGTCGGCCTCGCCGTGGGTCATGGAGCGGATGACGCAGATCTTGTCCGCGACCTGGCCGATCTTGGGGAGGTTCGCACTGAACACCTCGCCGCTGATCTTCGTCGGGACGGTGGCGAGGGGGCCGCGATATTCGATGGGGGCGTTGGGATGCGGGTCGAAGGTTTCCTGATGCGCCATGCCGCCGGGCATATAGATGTGGATGACCGACTTGGCATGGGCTTCCTTGCCGGCGGGCTTGCCCTGGGCCTGGGCGTCCTTCATCTTGAGGAAGCTCCCCAGGGTGAGGCCGAGACCTCCGATGAGGCCGGTATAGAGGAACTCGCGCCGGCAGCAGGGACGGAAGGTCGGATCGCTGCTGGAATTGCCGTTGGTCAGGATGCTCATCGGCTCGCCCCCCTAGTGGTTATCGTCCTCCCGGAGGGTGCAGCCCCCCCAGGAAACGACTTGAACCTGTCCGGCCGGACATCCCGCTCCTGGGTCTCCTTTACTTAACACCCTTCGGGAGGGCGAATTCTCATTCGCCCGTCCGGCCCATAAATAATAACAGTGGAGGCGGGGGATGTTACGGAAAGCGTTGGAAAATGAGGGCGGGCTATTGGGCCCGGTGACGCCCTTCGTCGATCAGTCGCGCCCCTTCCAGGAGCAGGTGGGCGGTGGGGCTCTGCACCTCGTCCTTGGCGTCGATCATCATGTTGCGGAATTCGAACTTGCCCTCGGTGTGGGCGAGCAGCTCGTAGATCATCTGCGCGTTCTTGGGCCGGTCCTTCTTGTCGTAGGCGGCCCGCACCACCCGGCCGTCGTGGAAGTGGATCCGCGCCTTCTCCTTGCCGGGCTCGAGGATCAGCACCAACATCCCGGTCTTCCGCTCCATGTCGACGAGCGACAGGATCGACGGCAGGCCGATCTGGTCGAGCGTCCCCTTGAAGGCGGTCATGATGCCGGGCGAGGAGAAGTCGATCATGTCCATGGGCTTGGGCCGGAGCATGTTCTCCGCCTTCTGCCGCAGCTTGTTCGCCACGGCGATGCGGAGTTCCAGGTCGCGCGGATCGAGCGGCCGGTGGAGGAAGTCGTCCGACCCCAGCTGGAAGCCCTGGATCTGCTCCTCGATCGGGGCCTGATCGCCGATGAAGATCACCGGCACCAGCGCCGACTCCGGCCGGGTCCGCAGCGTCCGCACGAAGTTGGGGATGTCGAGCCGGGGCGCGGCGGCGCTCAGGAGGATGACGTCCGGAAGGGAGGAGATGGCGCCGAGCAGCCCCACTTCGCCGTCTTCGAGAGGCGAGATCTCGTACCCGCGGCCGTCGAGCGCGGCCGAAACGACGGAGCGCGTCGCGGGATCGGGGTCGATCAGGAGAATTTTGACTGGAGCCACCGGCAAAGGTTAGCGCAAGCTCCGTGGAAGGTCAATCAAAGACCGCGATTTATGGGTGCTTGAACGCGTAGAATCTATGGACATGAGAACGCTGCTCGTCGCCGTGGTTGCGGTTATGGGTTTCGCGTCGCCGCAGGGCGGCGAGCCCATCAACGCGAAGTGTCCGGTCAAGCCGAACCAGAAGGCGCGCAACAGCCTCACGGTGCTCTACGAAGGGCAGGTCATCGGGTTCTGCTGACAAAGCTGTCCGGCGCGGTTCGCGGCCGATCCGAAAGCCTACCTGCCCAACATCCCGGAATTCAAACCGGTCGAAAAGAAGCCCGGTCCCTGCGGCGCGGAGAAGACCGCGAAGGGCCACTACTGCAAGGACGACCAGAAGGATCTCCTCGACTCCGATCTGAAGGACGGCGCCTGCCCGGTCTGCGGCAAGAAGCCCGAGAAGGTGGAGTACTGCCTGAAGACCGCGCCCGGCCAGAAGACCCCCGACCGCGCCCGGATCCGCTACGCCTGCACGGGCTGCGCGGCGACCGCGGACTTCGAGAAGGAGTTCAAGCACGAGGAGGACTGCAAGAAGAAATCCTCGGCGCTGAAGAAGGTCTGCAGCAAGTCGGGCACGCCGCCGCATCAAACCGTTCCGAAGTAGGTGCGCGAGGTACCAAGAACCAGGTACCAGGTGACAGGAGCCGCTGCGCGCACGTCGTCCTGAAGACTTCGTGGAAGGTCAAGGAGATCAGGGAGCGGTGGGGGGCTCCTGGTACGTGGTACTTCGCACCTGGTACCCTCCTCAGGGGGCTGGGATCTTCTCCTTCAGAGCGACGAAGAAGTCCTTCAGGCGCTCCGCCGCGACCTTGACGCGCTTCGAGTCGTAGACCATCTGCATGATCGAGCCCGGCCGCAGCAGCACCTCCTTCGCCACGCTCCAGCATCCGGAGTAGCTCGACGCCAGCGGCTCGGAGGGCGTGTCGATCACGACCTTGACGGCGAGGAAGCCCAGCCCGCGGGCGCGGGCGGCCAGGGCGACCGCCTCCGCCTCCATGTCGACCACCGCGGCGCCCGTGCGGCTCGCGACCGACTTCTTCTCCGCCGGGTCGAGCATGACCTTGGACACGGTGAGGACCGTGCCCGCCCGGGACTTCGGCGAGGCGGCGCGGGCCAGATCGAGCAGCGCGGCGTCGGGCGGATGCGTGGGCGTGCCGCCGACGACGATCTCGGCGGTCTCGAAGTCGTCGCGCAGCGCGCCGCAGAAGCCCACGCTCAGAAGCGCCGTGGGCTTGAACGCGTCCGCCACGAGCAGGGCCGCGGCGGCCGCGGGACGCGAGCCGACGCCGCCCGCGACGAAGACGAAGGGGGCCGCCTCGTGGCAGCGGAGATGTTCGAGTCGCCGCGGGGTGGGACGAAAAGCCTGGAGGGTGGGGCCGAGCTCGGTCTGGAGCGCAGCGATGACTCCGAGAGCCATGCGCCGGCTAGGACATCATTTTGACGGCGTTGTAGAGCTGCTTGCCGAGCTTGATGCCGCGGCCCGAAGCCACCGTGGGCTCGAAGCCGGCGTGCACCATGCAGGTCTTGCAGCGCGGCTCCTCGGACTCGGGGCCGTACTTGTGCCAGGGCGTCTTGTCGACGAGGTCGCGGAAGGTCGGGTAGTAGGCGTCGCGGAGCATGTAACAGGGGCCCTGCCAGCCCTTGGGCGTGCGCGTCGGGTTGCCCCAGGCGGTGCAGGTCAGCTCCATCTCGCCCTTCAGGAAGTCGAGGTAGAGCTGCGAGTTCCCGAACCACTCCTCCTTCACCATCGAGAGGAGCTTCTTGAAGCGCTCGATCACCTGCTGGCGCTTGAGGAAGAAGTCGGTGCCCGTCTGGTCGAAGTCGTAGCCGGGCGAGGTGATGATGCCGTGGAAGCCGAGGTCCTCCTTGATGTGGCGGAAGAGTTCGGCGATCTCCTCGATGTTGGACTCGGCGAACACCGTGGTGTTGCAGTTGACCCGGTAGCCGCGGTCGAGGGCCATCTTGCTGGCCTCGATGGCCTTGTTGAAGCAGCCGGGGCGCTGGGTGACGTAGTCGTGCGTCTTCTCCAGCCCGTCCAGGTGGATCGCGAAGGACAGGTAGGGCGAGGGCTTGACCTTGTCGAGGAACTTCGGGAGCAGAAGGGCGTTCGTGCAGATGATGACGTAGCGGCCCTGGTCCATGATGCCATGGACGATCTTGTCGGCCTCGGTGTGGACGAGCGGCTCGCCGCCGCAGAAGGACACCATCGGGGCGTTGCACTCCTTGACCGAGTCGAGGCACTGTTCGACGCTCAGCCATTCGGACTTCGGCCCGGCCCAGCGGTCGGGCGTGCAGCCGAGGCACACGAGGTTGCAGGTGTGCAGCGGCTCGAGCATCATGACGACGGGGAACTTCTCCTCGCCGCGCATGCGCTTGCCCACCAGGTAGCGGGCCATCTTGAAGGTCAGGGAAAAGGGCTGTCGCATCTAGTTCGTCTCCGTGGCCTCGCCTGCCAGTTCGAAGCGGTCGGTCGCCGGCTGGGCCTGGCGTGGCTCCATGCCGTCGCGCACCGCCTGCAGGGCGAGGAGGGGGAAGTAATGGCGGTACATCGTGTAGACCAGGTAGAAGACGCGGGGGAAGCCGGTGCCCGTGTGGTCCTTCTCGTCCCAGCCGCCGTCGGAGCGCTGGGTCGCGAGGAGCCACTCGACGCCGCGCCGCACGGAGGGGTCGCTGAGCGGCGCGCCGGCCGCGATCAGGCCCAGCACGGCCCAGGCGGTCTGCGAGGGGGTGCTCGGACCCTTGGCCTTGGCGGTCGGATCGCTGTAGGAGAGGCAGGTCTCGCCCCAGCCGCCGTCGTCGTTCTGGACGCCGCGGAACCAGGTGGCGGCCTTCTGGACCCAGCCCTCGCGCATGTCGACGCCCGCGGCGCGGAGCCCCACGAGGACCTGCCAGGTGCCGTAGATGTAGTTCACGCCCCAGCGGCCGAACCAGGAGCCGTCGGTCTCCTGCGACTTCTTGAGGAACTGGATCGCGCGGTGCATGAAGCGTTCGTTCTTGTGCGATCCGTTGTAGCCGTAGAACTCGATGATGCGGCCCGTCAGGTCCGCGGTGCTCGGGTCGAGCAGCGCGTTGTGGTCCGCCCAGGGCAGGTGCTCGAGGATCTCGAGGTTGCAGTTGCGGTCGAAGGCGCCCCAGCCGCCGTCCTTGTTCTGCATCGTGTGGAGCCACTGGACGCCGGCGCTGTAGCCCGGATCGTCGCGGCGGCCGGCGAAGAAGAGCGCCATCAGGACGGCGGAAGTGTCGTCGGTGTCGGGGTAGACGGGATTGTCGAACTCGAAGGCCCAGGCGCCGGGCTTGCCGGCGGGGTTGTTCACCTGCCAGTCGCCGCCCGTGAAGATCTGCCGGGAAAGGAGCCAGTCGGCCCCCTTCTGCGCCACGGCCGAGTCGGCGGCGTTGCCGCGCGTCAGGGCGTGGACCGCCCAGGCCGTGTCCCAGATCGCGGAGAAGCAGGGCTGGACGCGGATGACCGGCCCGTCGTGGACTTCGAGGTCGCGGAACTCGCGCAGGGCCTTCGTGAACTCGGGGGAGGTCTTCGAGTACCCGAGCGCGCGCAGGGCCATGATCGTGTTGAGCATGGGCGGATAGATCGCGCCCATGCCGCCCGGGGGCCGGTTGCGCTCCAGCATCCACTCCTCGGCCTTCTTGAGCGCGCGGCGGCGGATCCAGCGGACGTCGAACTTGTTGTAGAAGCCCATCACGCGGTCGAGGAACTTGAAGCAGCTCCTCCAGAAGGCGTTCTTCAGCGAGGTCGCGCCCGGGGCGTCGTAGGGCAGGATCAGGTCGTGGAGCGAGAAGTTGACCTTCACGCTCGGCCGGAGCGCGTAGAGGATCAGCATCGGAACCACGATCGTCCGCGTCCACGCGGAGATGCGGTAGATGTTCAGGAAGCGCGAGGAGTCGGGGAAGAGCATGATCTCGGGGATCATGCTGGGCAGGCGGTTCCAGTCGTACTGTCCGAAGATCGCGAGGTAGAACTTCGTGTAGCTGTTGCAGACCTCGAGGCCGCCCATCTCGAGGATCTTGTGGCGGCCGCGGCGCACCTGCCAGTGGTCCTCGGTGTAGCCCGCGAGGCGCAGGGCGAAGTAGGCCTTCACGGTCGCGTTCGGATCGCTCGGCCCCCCGCGGAAGATCGACCAGCCGCCGTCCGTGTTCTGCTGGCTCAGCACGTAGGTGAGGAGGCGGCGCTGGCGGTCCTTGTCGACGTCGCCCAGGTAGTGCATGAGCATGACGGCGTCGGATTCCAGCGTGGCGTCGCCGTTGAGCTCCGAACTCCAGAAGCCCTCCTCGGACTGGCGGGAGCCGAGGTACTTCTGGGCCGAATCGATGGCGGACTGCAAGAAGGAGCCTCCCGGAAGGAAGGGCGAATCCCCGTATCCCTTCAGCAGCGCCTCGTTCACGATGTCGCTTCCCTCGAGCAAACAGCGATACGGCTACTGCTCACATGAAACTGCCCGTCGGGCGTCCCTATCACGCCCGGGGGACTCTAGGCCGCCGGCTGCGCGAGCTCGTCGAGGGAGATCCCCCGGATTTCGAGCAGGCGCTCGATGACGCGCCCGACGATATTATCGGGCGTGCTGGCCCCGGCCGTGACCCCAATCGACAGCTTTCCCGAGGAAAGCCAGCGGTGGGCGGTCACGACCGATCCTGATTTCGGATCGCGGTAGCGGATCTCGTCCGCCGAGACGAGACCCTGTTCGTTCTCAACGTGATACGTCGGCGCATGCTCCGAACCCAGCTCGGCCAGGTGGCCGGTGTTGGAGCTGTTGAAGCCGCCGACCACGAGCACGAGGTCGAGCCTCGTGGACCGCAGCAGGGCGTTCAGCGTGTCCTGCCGGTCCTGCGTCGCGGAGCAGATCGTGTCGAAGGCGATGAAGCGCTTCGCGATCTGCTCCTCGCCGTAGCGGTCGACCATCGCCTGGCGCAGCAGCTTCTGGATCTCGAGCGACTCGCTCGACATCATGGTCGTCTGGTTCGCCAGGCCGATGCGCGCCAGGTCGCGCTCGGGACTGAAGTCCTTCGAGACGCTGTTCGTGAAGTGCCCGAGGAAGGTCGCGCGGTCGCCGCCCTTGCGGATGTACTCGCAGACGACGTGCGTCTCGGGGATGTCCCTCACGACCAGGTACTTGCCCTGGGGGTACTTGGTCACTTGCGAGATCGTCGCGCGCGTCTCCTCGTGCGTGTACTTGCCGTGAACGACGGCGGTGACGCCGTCGCGGGAGTACCGCTCGACGTTCTTCCACACGGTCAGCACCGAGCCGCAGGTGGTGTCGACCAGGATGCAGCCGCGGTCCTTGAGCTTCGCCATGTCGGCCACGGGCACGCCGAAGGCGGGGATGAGGACGATGTCGCTCGGCTGGAGCTCCTCGACCTTCTTGCCGCAGCTGTAGCGGCCGTAGAGGAACTTCATGCCCAGGTCCATCAGCTTCTCGTTCACCTGGGGATTGTGGATGATCTCGTCGGTGATGTAGATGTTGCGGTCGGGATGGACCTGAAGGGTCTCGTAGGCGTACTGGACGGTGCGCTCGACGCCGTAGCAGAAGCCCATCTCCCGGGCCATGTGGAGGGAGAGATCGCCCAATTCGAGGCGGAAGTCGTTCGACTTGATCCGGCGGACGACATCACTATGGTGGAAGTCATCCGCCAGCTTCTGCCGGACGGCCGCCTTGTTGCCAAAGCCCTTACGGTAAAGGTCGCCCATCTTCACATCGTTGAAAGTCGAACGAATCTAACAACCACGGCCTCATCGCGCAACTGACTTTTTTCTCGGGTCCCTAATAAATGGGAAATTTTGTCCCACTCCGGTCGGGATCAGGGGAGCAGCGAGGCCACCGCATGCCACGGAGAGGGCCGGTCGAGGACGCCCGTCTGCCAGCGGCGGTACCAGGACTGGAGGTAATTGTTGCAGGAGCCCAGGGAGAGCGAGCGCACGACGATCGCGCGGGCCTGGCGCCGCGGGATCTTGACCGGGCGGGGCCCGATGAACACCGCCGGGTTCCCCTCGCAGCGGCGCACGGTCGCGACCGCCATGAAGAGCGGGATCGCGCAGAAGATGCGCAGCCGCAGCTTGCTCATCGGCAGCAGCATCAGGTACTGGAGCGCCGTCTCGAGATAGCCCCAGTGCTCGTCGACCATGTCGTCCATCACCGCCAGCGCGGCGGTGACGTTCTCGGGCTTCAGGATCGTCTCGGCCGAAAGGCCGTGCTTCGCCATCACCTCGGCGGGCCAGTAGCAGCGGTCCTCGGTCAGGTCCTCGCGCAGGTCGCGCAGGATGTTCACCTTCTGGAGCGCGAGGCCGAAGTCGACGGCCAGCGGGATCAGCTGCTCCTTCTCGCGGTCGGCGATGTGGCCGTACGCGTGGAAGAGGTCCGTCAGCATCAGCCCCACGAGGCCCGCGACGTAGTAGCAGTACTCGTTCTGGTCCGCAAGCGTCACGATCGGCCGGTCGGACCATTTGGACATCCCCGTGCACATCTCCCGGACTCGCGCCCGGATGATGTCCCGCGCTTTCGCGGGAAGGGCGCGGTAGGAGGCCAGGACGTCCTCCGTCCTGGTCATGAGACAGAGATAGGCGGCGGGAAAGGCGTCGAGGGGGATCTCGGGGCGGCCCTGGTCCAGGCAGTCCGCGAAGCGGGCCAGCTGGCGCCGCTTCTCGTCCACGTTCCGGACGGAGTCCTCCAGCGTGTCCGCGATGCGGCAGAGGAGGTAGGAGACCATGACCGCATCGTCCAGCCCCCGGGGGAGCCAGCGGATCACGACGGCGAAGCTGCGGCTCACGAGCGGGAGAATCCGCCAGCAGGTCGCGAAGGGTGTTGTCTTGGTCACGTTTCGATATCCTACACTGCCCCGCCCGAAAAGGGAACAGTCGCGAGCAATATGGGGACCCCCTGTCTTCAATAACTCAATAGCCCAACAGCCCGATCCATGCTATCTTCTCGGCCCATGGACGCGTCGGCCGATCCCGTCATCGAATTCCGCAACGTCCGCAAGATCCACGCGCAGGGGCGGCGGGACGTCGTCGCCCTCGACGGGGTCTCCTTGCGGATCCTCCGGCGCGAGTTCGTGACCGTCATGGGGCCGAGCGGCTCGGGCAAGTCGACTCTCCTTCACCTGGCCGGGGGACTCGACGTGCCGAGCGCCGGGGAAGTCCTGCTCGAGGGGCTGTCGACGACCTCCATGGGCGACACGGCGCTCACGCTGCTCAGGCGCCGGGCGATCGGCTTCGTCTTCCAGTTCTTCAACCTCATCCCCAGCCTCACTATCGTCCAGAACGCCTCGCTGCCTGCGCTCCTCTCGGGCCGGCCCGCCGATGAGACGCGGTCCCGGGCTGAAGAGCTGCTGCGGCGCCTGTCGCTGGACCAGCGGCTTGACCATTTCCCGGACGAACTTTCAGGCGGCGAGATGCAGCGGGTGGCGATCGCCCGGGCGCTGATCACCGATCCGCCGATCGTCCTGGCCGACGAGCCCACCGGCAACCTCGACACGGCAACGGGCGTCGAGATCCTGAAGATTCTGCAGGACGTCGCGAAGGAGCGCACGGTGGTGATCGTCACCCACGACGAGCGGGCCGCCGGCTACGGCACGCGGCTCGTCCGCCTGCGCGACGGGAAGCTGGCGTGAAGGCGCTGCTCCGCTACTTCTCCTGGCGCTACCTGAGGCGCCATCCGATCCGCGTCTTCCTGAGCCTCATGTCGGTCGCGCTCGGGGTGGCCCTCTTCGCCTCCGTCGACATCTCGAACAGCAGCACGGAGGCCGCCTTCCGCCGCACGGTGAAAAAGCTCGCCGGGAACGCGCAGCTGCAGGTGATCCGGAGCCGGCAGCTTGGAATCGAGGAGGAGGTCCTTCGCAAAATCGACCCCCTCGAGGGGCTCCAGGCCGCGCCGGTGCTCCAGGTAAGCACCACGGTGCCGGGCATGACAGACATGCTCGTGATCCTGGGCCTGGACTTCAACCGCAGGGCGAGCTTCAACCTCTGGGAGGTGGCGGAGGGGGAGAAGCCGCAGATCAACCCGCTGGCGTTCCTGGGCGGCGACATGCTCCTGATCAGCCGGAGCTTTGCGACGCGGCGGAAAGTGAAGCTGGGGGGCGGCTTCGTCATCAACACGCCGACCGGTCAGCGGCGCGTGATGGTCGGCGCCATCTTCAAGGATGAAGGGGCGGCGCAGGTCTTCGGCGGCAACGTCGCGGTGATGCCGCTCAAGACGGCGCAGCGGCTCTTCCGGCGGCCCGGGAGCGCCGACCGGATCGAGATCATCGCGAATGGCGACGTCGACGACGCCGCGCGGCGGCTCCGCGAAGCGGTGGGCTCCGAATACGTCGTCCGCCCGCCGCCCAATCAGAATTCGTTCCTCGACGAGGCGCTGACGCGGCTCCGTGCGCTGCTGGGCGTCGGCGTCATCGCCCTGCTGGTCGGCGTCTTCATCATCTACAACTCGGTCTCCATCTCGGTGATCGAGCGAGTGAGGGAGATCGGGACCCTTCGCGCCGTCGGGGCGACGCGCCCGCAGATCTTCGGCGTGATCCTGCTCGAATGGTCGATCCTCGGGTTCCTGGGCTCGGCGGCCGGCCTGGGGCTTGGAATGGGCCTGGCCAAGTCGCTGATCACGATCTGGACGCGCGAGGTGAACCAGGTCACGATCGGCCATGTCGATCACGCCCATCGAGATGCTGAGGCAGAGCCTGTTCGTGATGAAGGCCGCCTCCAGCTACTACCGGGCCTTCTTCATCGGTGCGGCCTCGGTCGGGCTCTCGCTCTTCCTGATGACGGGCCTGCTCACCTTCGAAGGCGTGGGACTGATCGCCTCGTTCTTCGCCTTCCTCGGAGCCGCCCTCCTGATGCCCCAGGTCACGCTCTGGGCGAGCCGCTGGTCGATGCCCCTGCTTCACCGGGTGTTCCGGCTCCTGGGCCTGCTCGCGGCGGACAACATCTCCAAGTTCCCCCAGCGCACGGCGCTGACCGTGATCGCCCTCGCAGGAGCGCTCGCCATGATGATCAGTTCGTCATCCCTCCTGTCGGGCATCAAGGCGCGGAGCGCGGAATGGATGGAGGATGCCTTCCCCTTCGACTGCACGGTCACCGCGACGGACTATGCGGCGACGTTGTACGCGAACGTGACGCTGCCCGAAGAGGCCCGCGCCGCGGTCGACGGCCTCCCGGAAGTCGACTTCAGCTACGGCGTCCGCTCCGTGCTCCAGGACTTCGGACAGCGCGACGTGATGATCTTCGCCCTGGACCTCGACCGCTACGCGCGGATGCAGGGCCTGAGAGGGCGTCACGGCTTCGTCCTGCCGGGCACGCTTCCCGATCTGGTCGCCGGCCGGGGCGTGATCGTCTCCTGGAATTTCGCGAAGCTGCATCGCGTGAAGGCGGGGGACTCGATCGAACTCGTCACGCCCAAAGGGCCGAGATCCTTCAAGGTCCTGGGGGGCTACGAGGAATACTCCTGGCCGCAGGGGACGATCTACCTGCACCGGCCGGTCTACGAGGAGCAGTGGGGCGATTCGGCGCTGTCGTACCTCGACGTGAAATTCAAGCCGGGCGTCCCGCGGGAGGAGGCGCGGAAGAAGATCGTCGAGCGCCTGAAGGACGGCTACACGCTCTTCGTCTACGACGTGGCCAACCTCAAGAAGCTCGGCGACGACGTCCTGGACAACACGCTGATGCTCCTCAACGTGCAGGTCGCGCTGGCGATGGTCATCGGCTTCTTCGGGATCGTCAACACGCTGCTCATCTCGGTGATGCGCCGGACGCGGGAGATCGGGCTGCTGCGCGCCGTCGGGATGATGCCGCGCCAGGTGGGATCGATGATCCTGGTGGAGTCG
>JACQFK010000151.1 GCA_016200125.1 Planctomycetota bacterium | reverse complement strand
GTGTCGGGCTCGGGCGAGCGGCCGAGCACGGCGGTCGACGTGTACGGCCTGGGCGGGATCCTCTACGCGCTCCTGACGGGCCGCGCCCCCTTCGAGGGAAAGAACGTCGGCGAGACGCTGGAAATGGTCCGTCAGCAGGACCCGACGGATCCGCGGGCGCTCAATCCCAAAGTGCCCCGCGAGCTCGCGGCGATCTGTCTGAAAGCCCTGGAGAAGAACCTGTCGCGCCGCTACGACTCGCCCCGGACCCTCGCGGACGATCTCGGAGCCTGGCTCGAAGGACGCCCGGTCCTGGCCCGGCCCGTCGGGCGGCTGACCCGGTCCTGGCGCTGGTGCCGGCGGAACGCGGCCCTGTCGATGCTGATCGGCAGCGCCGCGGTCCTGCTGCTGGCCGGGGTCACGGAGATCCTCTTCAGGTCGGCGCAGCGCGCCGGACGCCGCGAGGAGATCCTCGAGACCAACGTCTACATCGCGCGGCACGTCGCCAGCATCGTCCTCAACCGCTTCCAGAAGTGGGGCGCGGACGTGGAGCGGGCGGCCTCGCATCCGGAGCTGGGACGGCGTCTCGAGACCTGGAACGCGCTGGCGGCCGATCCGCCGTCGCAGCGCCTGGACCGCCCGGAAGCCGCCTGGCTCCAGGAGTTCTGCGAGGAGCTGCAGCGGGGAAAGGATCCCGCGATCCAGAACTGGCACATCCTCGATCTCCAGGGCACGATGGTCGGCCGGACGCCGGCGGGGCCGATCCGCGGCTCGAACTTCAAGGAGCGCGACTACTTCAGGGGCACGCTCGGCCACGCCGGAAAGCCGGGACGCGTCCACGTCTCCAGCGTCTTCCGTTCCGTGGCGGACAATCTGTACAAGTTCGACGTCTGCGCCCCCATCCTCGACGGCACGAAGGTGGTCGGGGTCATCGCGGCGTCGGTGACGACCGACCCGACGATGGGGCTTCCCAACATGCACGACGAGCGGCGGAAGGCCGTGCTGGTCGCGCCCTGGGGAAAGGAACGCCGTCCGAACGATCCGGTCGGCGAAGGTCCCCCTCCCGAGTACGTGATCCTCCTCCATCCGGCTTACACCCGGGGCGAGAAGGCCGTCGCCTTCGATGAGAAGTGGCTCCCCTCCCGCTATGCCCGCCGCTGCGACGAGGAGCTGTCGGCTCCGACGCCGCAGGGACCCGGGACGAAGCGGCGCGGATACCTCGATTCTTTCGGCGAGCGGAATCCCGACTATCTCGACCTCTGGCTGGCCGGCTTTGCTCCCGTCGGCAACACCGGCTTCGTGGTCCTCATCCAGACGCACGACGATTAGCGTCCCCCGCCGTTTTCGCGCACCGTCCCCCCTCCGACGTCGCCCTTCCCTCATCGATCCGCCGGATCGCAAGGGGAGAACCGATGGCCGAACCGGACGCGAAGAAACGCCGCCTGCCCATGTACGGGCGGATCCTCCTGGGAGCGGCGCTGGGCACGGCGGCCGGGCTGGCGCTCCAGGACGGACGCCTGCTTCCGGCGTCGCTCGCGGAGAAGTCGAGCGAGATCGGCCTGATGGTCATCCGCCTGCTCAAGGCCCTGGCCGCGCCCCTGATCCTCTTCGCGGTGCTGGACGCCTTTCTGCGGACCCGCATCCCGGCCCGCAAGGGAGCCCAGCTGCTGCTGATCAGCCTGGTCAACGCCGCGGTGGCGATCCTGATCGGGCTGACCGTCGCGAACGTCCTGCGCTCGGGCGAGGCCTGGCAGGGACAGATGGCAGGGATCGCGGCGCAGCTCGGCGTAAAGGCGAGGGCGCCGGCTCCCTCCGCTCCGACCCTCGATCCGATCCGCAACATCGCCGCCTTGGTTCCCGACAACTTCGTGGATCCCTTCGGGAAGAACAGCGTGATCACCATCATCCTGATCGCCGTTCTCGCCGGCGCGGCGCTTCGCAAACTGAAGGACAGCGCCGACCCCCGGCGGTCGCAGGGCATCCAGGCGCTGGACCAGGGCATCCACGCCGTCTTCCAGACCCTCACCCAGATGCTCGAATGGGTCGTCCAGCTGATTCCCTTCGCCGTCTTCTTCGTGGTGGCCGGCGTCCTCGGCAAGGCCGGAACGGGGTTGTTCGGCCTGCTCGCGTCCTACGCGGGAACCGTGATCCTGGGCCTCGTCATTCATGCGCTGATCTACTACGGGCTGCTGCTCTTCGTGGTCGCGCGCGTCTCGCCTTTCCGGTTCTTCGGCGGGGCGCTCGATGCGATCGTGACGGCCTTCTCCTCCGGCAGCAGCCTGGCGACCCTGCCGGTGACGCTGAAGTGCCTGCACGAGAAGCTGAAGGTCTCGGAAGGCTCCGCGCGCCTGGCGGCCTGCGTGGGCACCCACCTGAACCACGACGGGATCATCCTCTATGAGGCCGCGGCCACGGTGTTCCTGGCCCAGGCCCTGGGCCATCCGCTGGGCTTCGACGGCCAGCTGGCCGTCGCGTTCGCCTCGGTGATGGCGGGCATCGGCATCGCGGGCGTCCCCGACGCGGGGCTGATCACGCTCTCCCTCGTGCTCGGCGCGGCCGGGCTTCCCGCCGAGCTCTACGTGCTCTTCGTTCCGGTGGACTGGCTGATCGGCCGCTGCAGGGCGACCACGAACGTGCTCAGCGACATGACGGTGGCCCAGGTGCTGGACCGCTGGGATCCCGGGACCGGCGGCGTTCAGCCCTAAGTGTTTCCAACCTGAAACGTGAGCAAGGTCTCCACCAAAGACACAAAGGACACACAGTAGCTGTCTCCGGAAGCTCTCCCCAAGGCCTTCCTTTGTGGTCTTTGTGTGGTGAAAGAGGTACTCACGAATTTGCCCGGACTAACTTGGCGCCTGGACGACGTCGCCCGTTTCCGGCCTGCGCGCTCTCTCGGCTTCTCCTTCTCCGCCCGGACGAGAAGCAGGGGAACGCTCGAGTGACGGAGCACGCGCTCAGCCTGGGGCTCGGGAAGGTCGGGATCGTTCGGCAAGGGCCCGGGGTCCGTCGGCTTCGGAAGGTCCGGCGTCGGGTCCGTCGGCGGAGGGTCGAGGGGAGGCGGCGTCGGCGGCTCCGGCCCGGGCTTGGGAGGCGCCGGGCCCTGTCTCGGATACATCTTCATGGGAAGCTCCTTAGGCCCCTCTCTTTGAGGGTCGCCGGGCGTTCTTGAAGGATCGCTTCTCGGTCCGCACATAGTCTCCCAGCAGCCGGTCGGCGGCATCGAAGGTCTTGCGAAGGGCGATGGGGAGCTCCTCGGCGGAGAGGCGGTTGATCGCGATTTCCGAGCCGGGAAGGCTGAGGTAAATCCGGACCCGGACGCGGCCGCGCAAGGCATGTTGCCCCGGTCCATCCACCGTCACCCGGCATTGCTTCACCCGGCCGTAGAACTGGGACAACTTCTCGGTTCTTTCCCGGACGTGCTCGGCGAGCTTCCCCGTGAGCCGTCCGGCGCGATCCACGACTTTCAGCGGAATGGGCATCGCCGACTCCTTCCCAGGACACACAGGCTCTCTGCCGTAGATGCCGCAAGGGGCATGCCAGCGGAGGGCTCCGCCCTGGCGGGCTCCCGGATCCCAGGGGATTTCCCACGCTGAACCCGACTTTTCCACGGGGATCCGGCGCGAATTCACACTCCCCACCGCCCTCCCCATAAATTCCGCGAGGCCGTCGCTCCGCCCCCTGGATTTCTCGACCGGGTCGTTCATTTCCGCCTCGGCGTGATATATACTCAACTCCGGGCACTTATAGAGGACCGCCATGGAGAAGAGCTGCGCCAACCATCCGGAGTCGATGGCGCTCGCCACCTGCAAGGCTTGCGACAAGTCGGTCTGCCTGATGTGCGTCGTCGACGAGAAGGAAGGCACCTTCTGCTCCGCCGACTGCCACACCGCCTTCGCCAACGGCCAGGAAGTCCCCAAGTTCGTCGGCGCCGCCGCTGAATCGGGCGGCTCCGGCGGCGGCGTGCAGAAGATCGACTCCATCTTCGACGACGACTCCGCCCCGGCCCCGTCGTCCGGCGGGCTCAACGTGCCCCCCTCCGACGACCGGATGCCCATCGTCGCCGAAGGGACCAAGTGGCGGCCCATCGGCGCCCAGTGCGAAAATCATGCGGACACTCCCGCGGTCGCCAACTGCGACCGCTGCGGCAAGCCCGTCTGCGCGCTCTGCCTGCTCGAGGCCGCCCAGGGGACCTTCTGCTCCTCCGAGTGCATGAGCGGCTCGGGCGCGCCGGCCGCCGTCGAGGCCCCGCAGCAGAAGAACCGCCCGGCGCCCACCTACTCCGCCGCCGCGGAGCGGGCCGCCCTCCAGGGCAAGCCCGTCTTCAAGTTCAAGGAGCCGCCCCGGTCGAACCGGACGCTCATCACCGTCGCCGTGGTCGTCCTCCTCGTCGCGGGCGCCGCCGGCGCCTACTACGGGTGGAACGCCTTCACCCCCGACATTCCCCCGGGACCCCGGCCCCCCGAGTACGTCACGAACACGACCGATACGACGACGAAGCCCGAGGTCACGAAGCCGGAAGTCACCAAGCCGGAAGTCTGCCCTACGTGAAGCCGCCGCCCCGGCCCGTCGCCATCCCCTCGCGCTCGCTCAACCCCTGGGGCGACACCGAGCCCGGCACCTGGTACCGCCTCAAGACCTCGCGGCTCGGAAAGGACTCCTACACCGACATCGGCCTCAAGGAGAAGGGCAAGGATTTCGTCGTCCTCGTCACCCAGACCTGCGCGGACGGCCAGGCCTCGGCCGTGAGCGAGGCGAAGAGCTCGCCCTCGGTCGTCTATCTTCTCGGCGAGCAGTCCTTCAGCTTCGAGGGCCGGAGCTTCCTCTGCGAGGTCCAGTCGCCGGCCACCGACGACGCGTCGCCGAAGACCTGGTCGCTGATCTCGGGCAAGAACCTGGGCGCCGTCCTGAAAGCGATCTCGCCGGAGGGGACGCTGACGGCGAAGCGCGTCTGGGACCACGCGTGGCGCGTGAAGTACACGATGCTCGACTGCCTGGTCGTCGAAGGCCAGCTGGAAAGCGGCGGCGCCAGCCGGGCGGTGAAGAGCTGGTACTGCAGTTCCGTGCCGCTCGGCCTCGTGCGGCAGGAAAAGCCCGGCGAGTCGATGACCCTGGTGGACCTGGGCGGCGACTGGGCGAAGCGCCCGGCCTTCCCCAAGTAGCGCAGGCTATTCGGCGAGCTCCATCACGATCGACTTCATCAGCGGCTTCGCCGCGCAACTGACCGTCCAGGTCTCCTCGGGCTTCTTCGCGAGGAAGACCTGCTCCTTCGCCTTGCCCTCCTCGTCCCAGCGGTAGGTCACCTTGACGGGGCGGAAGCCGCCCGCCGGCTCCTTGTAGTCGGCGTCGATGCGGAAGTTCAGGAAGCCCGTGGCGTTGCGGCTCGTGCCCGAGTAGCGGACCTTCGCCTCGCGCGTCCCCGGCGGCACGTCGGCGAACGTGACGTAGAGGCAGTCGCCCGGCGTGGGGCCCGGGGCCCGCCCCGCCGTCTTCCAGGTCTTCCCGCCGTCGAGGGAGACCTGGTAGTCGAGCCCGTCCCTCGCGTCGCGCGCGCGGAACTGGGAGCCGAAGCGGAGGCGCAGGAGGTCGCCCGGCGTCGAGACCGGGAACGTCACGTCGCCCTTGCCGCTGCCCCCGATGAACCAGTTGGCCTCGAAGCCGTTGACCTCGGGATGGAAGTCCGCCACCTGCAGGTTCTTCCCCTTCGCCTCGGGGCTGACGCAGCCTTCCACCGTGATCGTGTTCTCCGCCGGCCCCGCGCTGAAGGTCAGCGTGTTCTTCCCCGCCGCGAAGGCAGGCAGCGCCCGCTGCGAGTTCTG